>JBDLVO010000378.1:0-7294 GCA_039804805.1 Pseudomonadota bacterium | reverse complement strand
TAATCGTCCGGCGCGGTGATCGGTCCCGATCGCCGCGCCGGTCCGCGCCCTGGCGTCAGCGCCGGCCGAACAGCGATTCGATTTCGGCCCGCGACAGGGTGACGTGGGTCGGCCGGCCGTGGTTGCACTGGCCGGACAGCGGGGTGGCCTCCATCTGCCGCAGCAGGGCGTTCATCTCGGCCAGACCGAGCCGTCGTCCGGCCCGCACCGAGCCATGGCAGGCGAGGGTGGCGCACACCTCCGACAGCCGGTCGGACAAGGCGGTTTCCGCCCCCCAATCGGCCAATTGGTCGGCCAGATCGCGCACCAGCCCCGGCACGTCGATGCCGTTGCCGAGCAAAGCCGGCACCGTCCGCACCACCACCGCCCCCGGTCCAAACGGTTCGAGCCCGAGCCCGAGCGCCGCCAGCGCCTCGGCCCGCTCGACCAGCCGCGCCGCCGCCGCCTCGCCCAGATCGATCACCTCGGGCAGCAGCAGGCCCTGGGCGGCGACGCCACCCTCGGCCAGCGCCTGCTTGATCCGTTCGAACACCAGCCGTTCATGCGCGGCGTGCTGATCGACGATCACCAGCCCGTCGCGGGTCTGGGCGACGATGTAGGTGTCGTGCAACTGCGCCCGCGCCGCCCCGAGCGGATAGGATTCCGCCGCCGGATCCTCCGCCGGCGCGGCGACCGAAGCCAGCCGGTCCTGGCCGGACGGGGCGGCGGGAGGCAGGTCGAGCCCGGGAATCGGCTCGGCCAGACCGGGCGGGGGCGCCAGCGGGGCCTGGGCGGCGGCGGTGCTGGCCAGCAGCGACGGGGCAGGCCGGGGTGGGGCGGACCAGGCGGAGGCCGGCCGGCCGGGGGCGGACCAGCCATGGGCGCCGAGCGCGCCGAGCGCGGCCTGACTGACCGTGCTGCTGGTGCGATGGCCGGCGGCGGCGAGGGCATGGCGGATCGCGCCGACGATCAGCCCGCGCACCAGCCCGGATTCGCGGAACCGCACCTCGGCCTTGGCGGGATGGACGTTGACGTCGACCTGATCGGGCGGCAGGTCGATGAACAGCGCCACCACCGGATGGCGGTCGCGCGCCACCACGTCCTGATAGGCGCCGCGCACCGCGCCGATCACCAGCCGGTCGCGCACCGGCCGGCCGTTGACGAACAGATATTGGGCGGCGGCGGTGGCGCGGTGATAGGTCGGCAGCCCGGCCCAGCCCGACAGGCGGATGCCGTCGCGCTCGGCCTCGAGCGGCAGGGCGTTGGCGGCGAAATCGCGGCCGATCACCTGGGCCAGCCGGGCCAGCCGGCCATCCTCGCCCGGCCGGGCGGCAAGGTCGAGCAGCCGCCGCCCGCCCTCGATCACGGCGAAGCCGACGGCGGGATGGGCCATCGCCAGCCGTTCGATCGCCTCGACGGCGTGGCCGGTCTCGGTGCGCGGGCTCTTGAGGAATTTCAGCCGGGCCGGGGTGGCGAAGAACAGGTCGCGCACCTCGACCCGGGTGCCGGGCGGATGGGCGGCGGGGACCGGTTCGCCTTTCTCGCCGCCGATCACGGCGAGGCTCCAGGCGCTGTCGGCGTCGCGCCGCCGGCTGGTCAGGGTCAGCCGCGCCACCGAGCCGATCGACGGCAGCGCCTCGCCGCGAAAGCCGAGGAACTGGATCCGCACCAGATCGTCGTCGGGCAGCTTCGAGGTGGCGTGGCGCTCGACCGCGAGGCGCAATTCGTCGGGATCCATCCCGACACCGTCGTCGCTGACCGCGATCAGGGCCTGGCCACCTTCGGCCAGGGTGATCTCGATCCGGGTGGCGCCGGCGTCGAGGGCGTTCTCGACCAGTTCCTTGACGGCGGCGGCGGGGCGTTCGATCACCTCGCCGGCGGCGATGCGGTTGACCAGGGTGGGGGGGAGCAGACGGATCGGCATGGCCGCCCCAGTCTAGAGCCGGTTCCCGGCAAAGGGAACCGGCTGGCGAACGACGCGGCGCGCCGGCGCCGCTACAGACAGAGCGCCTCGGGGTCGGCCCGCATCAACCGCTTGTTCATCTTGCCGATGCTGGTCTTGACCAGGGTCTTGACGAAGCGGACCTGCAACAGCACGCCATAGCGCGAGATTCCGGCGGTTTCGATCGCATGGGCGGCGTAATGGCGCAGGGCGTTCTCGCTGATCTTGCCGACATGATCGGGCTTGAGCAGCACCAGCGCCAATGGCCGCTCGCCCCATTTCTCGTCGGGGATGCCGATCACCGCCACCTCGTGTACCGCCTCGTGCTTGGAGATGACGTCCTCGAGCTGGAGCGACGAGGTCCACTCGCCGCCGGTCTTGATCACGTCCTTGATGCGGTCGGTGACCTTGAGATAGCCGGCCGGGTTGATGTTGCCCATGTCGGCGGTGTGGAGATAGCCGCCGCTCCACAGCAGTTCGGAGGCTTCCGGCGCCTTGACGTAGCCCTGGGTCAGCCAGGGGGCGCGGACGATCACCTCGCCGACCGCCTTGCCGTTGTGGGGCACGTCGCGCAGCGCGTCATCGACGATGCGCAGATCGACCAGCGGCAGCGGCCGCCCGGTCTTGGCCCGGATCACCGACTGGTCCTCGGGCGAGCGGGCGAGGGCGGCGTTGTCGAGCTGGGCGATGGTCAGGATCGGACAGGTTTCCGACATGCCGTAGCCGGTGAAGATGTCGATGCCGCGCTTCTGCGCCGCGGTGGCGGTGGCTTCGGGCAGGGCCGAGCCGCCGATCAGCACCTTCCAGCCGGAAAAGTCGGTGTGGGCCGCCTGGGGATGGTTGAGGATCATGTGCAGAATGGTCGGGACGCAGTGGGAGAAGCTGACCTTCTCCTCGGCGATCAGCCGACAGATCACCTCGGGCTGGTAGCGGCCGGGATAGACCTGCTTCAGCCCCATCATCGTCGCCAGATAGGGAAAGCCCCAGGCATGGACGTGGAACATCGGGGTGATCGGCATGTAGACGTCTTCGCGAGGGACATGCCCCTGGCGCGGCGACCCGCCCAGCGCGGCGGCACAGCCGAGGGTATGCAGCACCAACTGGCGATGGCTGAAATAGACCCCCTTGGGATTGCCGGTGGTGCCGGTGGTGTAGAAGGTGGTGGCCTGGGCGTTCTCGTCGAAATCGGGGAAGAGGTAATCGGGCGGCGCCGCCGCCAGCAGGGCCTCGTACTCACCGACGGCGGCGACCGGGGCCGGCGGCGGGGCGGCCTCGTCGCTGATCGTCACCACCGTCCGGACCGTCTCGAGCCGGCCGGCGATCTCGGCCAGGATCGGGAAGAACTCGCTGTTGACGATCAGCAGGTTGGCTTCGGAATGGTTGAGGGTATAGAGGATCTGCTCGGGATTGAGCCGGACGTTGACGGTCTGGAGGATGGCTCCCATCATCGGCACGGCGAAGAAGGCCTCGAGATAGCGGTGGCTATCCCAATCCATCATCGCCACCGTCTGCCCGGCCTGCACCCCGTGGGCGGCCAGCAGATTGGCCAACCGGCCGATGCGATCCTTCAGGGTGCGGTAGTTGTAACGGATCTTTCCCTGATAGGTGATCTCCTGCTCTGGTACGGTCACCAACGGCGTGAGCAGCAACTGCTTGATCAGCAGCGGGTATTGATAGGCGGAAGGTGTTGCACTGACGCACCGGACGGACATGAATGGCTCCCTGGCCCGCAAAATCCTCACGAGCCGGCGATTGTAGTCCCGGCCGCCGAGGCGATATAGGCCCCGCGTGTTCCCCTTTTTGCAGACAAGGAATGAGCGCCCGACAGGGCCGAAGATCAGGGGGAAGGTCAGAGCCGGCCCAGCACGGCCCGGCCGAAAGCCAGGAAGTCGCCCAGGTGGCGTTCGATCACCGCGATGGTGATGGGCAATTGCAGGGTCTGATAATCATGGACGGCGATGTTGCGGTAGCCGACCATGCGTTGCAGTGCCTCGGCCAACGCCGTGTCGATCCACCCCGCGCGCGCCAGCAGGGCGAACACGTCGCGGGCACTTTGCGGGACGCCCAGACGTTGACGGCGGATGATGGCATGGCCGATGTCCAGGCAGGCTTCGCAGGCCCGCTGGATGTTGAGGATGGCGGCGTCCTGACGGGTGAAGTCGGTGGCGAAGGTTGCCGGATCCTTGCGGTATTCTTCCTCGGCCCGTGCCACGCAGCGTTCGATGGTGGCCACCTTGTTGAGCAGCACGTCATCGACCATGAACCCGCCCCCCGCTCTGGATGTCGGCGATCAGCGGTGCCCGCGCCTCGTTCAAGGCCGTCATCTCGTTGAGCACGAACATCTCGTAGCGGTCGGCCTCGCTCCCTTCGGCGAACAGCCGCCGCCCGGTGGTGACGATCTGGAACTGCATCACCGTGCTGGCGGCGCGCAGGTCGATCAGATCGACATCAACGTCGAGGCGCCGGGCGATGACTTCCCCTGTCTCCCATAGCCGTACCGGGTCGATCGCGCCGCGCGGCAGGATGGCAAGGTCGAGGTCGCTGTCGGTTGCTTCCAGACTCTCCGCCCGGCTGCCGAACAGAATGATGGCCTGCACCTCCGGCAGGACAGACCGTACCGCCGCCACGATCTGATTGTCTGAAAGCGCCGCCATGCCCGCACCTGATCGCGTCTGATCCGTTCAGCGCCGACGATAGCGCGTCGGGCCAAGCTTCGATAGCCCGCGATCCGGCGGTCTGCCGCGACTGAGCCCGGAACAGGCTCGGTTTTGTACGTCCCTGGGAAGCCTTCCTGTCCAGCGGGCCGCGAAGCTCTGGGGGTGGGGGAAGTTCATCCCCATCCAAGGCCCGGGGAACCACCCTCCCGGGATACACGGAAGGGGGAGCGAGGTGGCCGGAACAGATGTTCGAGCCCAATGGCTTGTCGGATCGCTGATCCGTGATTTTCGCGGATCTTGTTCCCTTGATATCGGCCGCAGGAGGCCATGTCGCCGGTTCATGTCAAATGACTCGCCGCTCTCGGATCACGATCAACCGGACGGACGTGAGGCGACGGCCGGAGGGGCGAACGCGAACGGCATCAGCTCGGCGACAATCGCCCGGTCCTTTGTCGAGACCGCGTGCTGTTCGAGGAGGCGAGGCAACTGCGCAAGCCCATCGACGATTTCGGCGAAGATCTCGTCAGCCCGATCCTGGTCGAGTCCGAACGCCGAGCCGGCGCCCCGCATCGTCCCCGGATCGGGGATGGAAGGGAGTTTTCTGGCGGGAGCCAGCACATGGGCCGGTCGGTTGCACGGCACCAGATCGAACGCCGGGGACAGCCGCCACGTTCCCTCCTTGCGCAAGAATCCGTGGTTGCGCAAGTGGTCGTCGGTGTTGTGGATGAAGGCGTTTAACAGCATCCGCCGGAAGAGGTCGTCCTCGCAGGGGGCGATTCCGGCGCGGCGGGCCTTGGCGGCGATATCGGCATAGGTCACGTTCGTCTGGTAGGCCGAGGGGGCGGCCTGCATCAGCGTGCCCGCACTCATGTAGCCGAGCCTGAGGCTGCCCTCGCGATCGAACCTCTTCACCAGCAACACCGAACGTCCGGCGACATCGACCAGTCGATGATCGGGCACGTCGATCCCGCAGGACCGGGCCAGGTCGAGACACAATGCTTCGATCCGCGGATCGTCGAAGGCATCGCCCCAGGTGCGGAACTTGGCGATCCACTCCACGCCATCGAGCGTCAGCCGTGCCTTTGGCCGCGCCCCGCCGGTGTCTGCCGACGAGCGGAACAACCGGCGCAGATGGGTGAGTGTGGCCTCCCCGGCATCGACCGCCTCGGCCGCCTCCAGCAGGTCCTGAAGGGTCCGCGCGTCGCCCGGCAGGGTGAAGCGGGGGTCGTCCTGCGGCACCCACTGCATGGGGCCGGACTCCGGGGTCGGGCCGAACCTGAGATCGCCGGTGCGCTCGTCCCCCGCCGCGGCGAGGAACTCTGCCATCCCGAACACCTGGCGGGGGAACGCGGCCGTCAGCACGCCGCGGCCCCAGCCGTCGGGCGCCGCATCGTAAAAGGGCAAGGGAAGCTCATGCGGCGCGCTGACCACCGCCCGGGAGCGGAGCGGCAAAGCGGGAGAGATCGCGACGCCGCGTTCGAGCCAGGAGCGGGCATAGGCGAAGGACGATTGCCGGACCTGTCCCTTGCCCTCGACGGTGATCGCCCCCACGGGAACCGGCTGGCCGTCGACGGTGAGGTAGACGACGAGACGATCGACGCGCCCGTCCTCAGAAATCTTCCACATCGCGCCGCGTCCCCGCTCGCTTGCGTCCATGGACCAGTTCGAGGTCCTCGCCGATCGGGTCGAGGTCCATCAGGGTCGCGATCCGATCTGAATAGCCGAGCACCGACAGGTAGCGCAGCAGCGCCGCGATGCCGACCCCTGGCTTGCCGGCTTCCAGGTCGATGCAGGTCAACCGGCTGAACCCGGCCCGTTCGGCCGCTTCGGCCTGGGTCAGGTTCCGCCGCAGCCGGGCGCGTCGCAATCCCCGGCCGAGCCGCGCAATGGCATCGGTCTCGTCGCTGGTAAGGGGAGGTGGCGAACGCATGAGAGTATCTTTATGCCGATCTTGTTCAGTATAAAGTATGTTTTTGCAGACATGATAGCAAGGGGAGTGCGGGCATGTCCGGCCTGAAGCGAGGCCGAGGGCGGCGTGTTACGAGGTTGATTTTATCGTCAACTAAATCGCCCTGACCGCCACGCTCGACGAGCCCTGTTGAGCTTGCCGCCTCGCAGTCTTGCGCCCAGTCGGTCGGCGCGGAGATGGGTATGGCGTGTCAGCATTTCGGGACGCAGGTGGCCGGTGATCGCCATGATTTCGTTGTCGCGCAGGTCGGTGTGCTCGAACAGCCGATGTACCTCAACCGCGAGCAAGCCGCCGCGATCCTGCATGTGAAGCCAAAGACCCTCGCCAACTGGGCCAGCCAGGGGAAGGGGCCTCGATATCGCAAGGCCGGAGGACGGGTGGTCTTGTACACCCTGGGCGACCTTCAGGCCTGGGTGGACGAGCGGGCGAACTGACGCCGACGCCTGGGTGCCATGGTTTGCCGTGGTGCCCCAGGCTTCCCGCCGAGTCCCCGAGAAAAAGGTACTATGGGCGTATTCACGCTTCAGACGCGCAAGGGATCCAGCCGGTTGGCTGCCGCGAAGTCGCTGATTTTTCAGGGGAAATTTTTGGAGCGGGTGAAGGGAATCGAACCCTCGTCGTAAGCTTGGGAAGCTTCTGCTCTACCATTGAGCTACACCCGCGTCCCGGTCGGGTGGCGCGCTGGCCGCCCGCGACGTGGAGGGGGATTATGCCAAACTTGGCGCGGTTCGCAAGCGGAACCTGCAT
>JBDLVO010000377.1:0-4851 GCA_039804805.1 Pseudomonadota bacterium | reverse complement strand
GCCGGTCAGAGGGGACGGCGCGGAGTCTGGAGGGGCATGGCCGTGGGCGGGGCGGTCGCGCGCCAGAATAACACCCATTCTATAGATTTTATTGACATTGGGCGGCGGCTGGTGGGAGGATTCGCTCCCCCAGGGCAAAGGAGGGGCGAATGCCGGTCAAGGTCGCGATATCGAGTGCCGATGGCAGGACGGTGCACCAGCATTTCGGGCAGACAACCCAGTTCGTTGTCTGCGAAATCGACGGTCGGGCGGTCCGCTTTCTCGAGGTGCGCCCCAACCGTCCCCCCTGCGGCGGCACCGACGAGGCCGGCGAGAGGGGTCATGACGAGGGCAACATGGGCCGAACCGTCGCCCTGATCGCCGATTGCCGGGCGGTCATCAGCGCCCAGGTCGGCGCCGGCGCGGTGGTGCGGCTGGCTGAACGAGGCATTCAGGCCTTCGTCATTCCCGATTTCATCGATTCCGCCCTGGCGCGTCTGATCGACAGCGGTGCTCTCGATGAGCCGGTGCTGCCGAAAAAGCGCTGGCTGGAAGACGTCCGGACCTAGAGCGGGGTTTCTCTCCCGACCGAGGCTCCGGCGAGCCGGAGCGGCGGTGCGCGGTCCATCGCCTTCGTTCAACGATTCGCCCCCCCCTGGATTGGCCTGCTCGCCGGTGACGGGAGCGCGTCGGCCTGTCCCGTTCCGGCGCGGCGGCCGGTACAAACAATCTCTCTGCTAGATTTATAGATTTAATTGACAGGTGCCGTTCGCCGTGTGTTCAATTCCCCCCGATGGATGCGGCTGGCGTGCCGCCGCGTCCCTGGGTACGGCGTAACGGGGGAAGAGATGTCGATCAGGGCTGACGCGGCCGGCCAGCAGTGCCAAAAGGTTGTCCCGTGCCCCGGCCGGGTCGATCGGTGGCGTCATCGGCTGGAGCGGGGGATGGGGCGATGACCGTGCATCCCCCCGTCTCGTCCCCGTCCGTCGACGAAAATTCCCGGCGCTGCCCGGGGCACCGCACCGCGGGCGCGCCGTCGCCGTTCCCCCAGTTGGAAGGCCGCCATCCCTGTTTCAGCCTGACGGCGGAGGGGCATGCCAGCAGCGGCCGCCTGCATCTGCCGGTCAGTCCTTCCTGCAACATCACCTGCCGGTTTTGCCGGCGCGACTTCAACCGCGACGAATGGCGTCCGGGGGTGGCCCGTGGTCTGGTCGCGGTCGATCAGGCGGTCGAGGTGGTGCGCCGCGCCCTGGAGCTGTGCCCGACGATTTCGGTGGTCGGCATCGCCGGGCCGGGCGACACCCTGTGCACCGATCACGCCCTGCGCGCCTTCGCCCTGATCCATGCCGCCTTTCCCGAGCTGATCAACTGCCTGTCGACCAACGGCCTGTTGCTGGCCGAAAAGGCCGAGCAGGTGATCGCCGCCGGGGTGGGGACGGTGACCGTCACCGTCAACGCGGTCGATCCGGCGCTCCAGGCCGAAATCAGCCCGACGATCACCTATCGCGGCCGGCGCCTGACCGGCCGTCCCGCCGCCGAGCGCCTGATCGCCAACCAGATCGACGGCATTCGCCGCATCGTCGCGCTGGGCGGGGTGATCAAGGTCAACACCGTGCTGATTCCCGGTCTCAACGACGGCCATGTCGAAACGGTGGCCCGCACGGTGGCCGCGGCCGGCGCGGCGATGATCAACCTGATTCCGCTGTTGCCGGGGCATGAATTCGCCGACCGGCCGGCGCCGACGGCGGCACAGCGGGCCCAGGCCCAGGCCGAGGCGGAGCGTCATCTGACGGTGTTCAGCCATTGCAGCCGCTGCCGCGCCGACGCCTGCGGCATTCCCGGCCTGACCGATTATGCCGATGCGCTCTACGCCGGCCGGCCAGCCCAGGACAGCACCTTTTCGCACGGCTGACGCCGCCTGCGATTTTTCGCCCTCCTCAAGAGCAAGGATCCTAACCGTCATGGCGAGCAAGAAACCGAAGCAGATCGCGATCTACGGCAAGGGCGGGATCGGCAAATCGACCACCACCTCGAACATCAGCGCCGCCCTGGTCGAGGCCGGCCATAAGGTGATGCAGTTCGGCTGCGATCCCAAAAGCGATTCGACCAACACCCTGCGCGGCGGCGAGTACATTCCGTCGGTGCTCGATCTGCTGCGTCAGAACGCCCGGGTCGATGCCCACGAGGCGATTTTCCGCGGCTTCGGCGGGGTCTATTGCGTCGAGGCCGGCGGGCCGCAGCCGGGAGTGGGCTGCGCCGGGCGCGGCATCATCTCGGCGGTCGAACTGCTGAAGCAGCAGAACATCTTCGAGGAACTCGACCTCGATTACGTCATTTACGACGTGCTCGGCGACGTGGTGTGCGGCGGCTTCGCCGTGCCGGTGCGCGAAGGCATCGCCGAACACGTCTTTACCGTCTCCTCGTCGGACTTCATGGCGATCTATGCCGCCAACAACCTGTTCAAGGGCATCCAGACCTACTCGAACAAGGGCGGCGCCCTGCTGGGCGGGGTGATCGCCAATTCGATCAACACCGACTTCCATCGTCAGATCGTCGATGATTTCACCCAGCGGACCCAGACCCAGGTGATCGAGTACGTGCCGCGCTCCCTGACGGTGACCCAGGCGGAATTGCAGGGCAAGACCACCATCGAGGCGGCGCCGAACTCGGAACAGGCGGAAACCTATCGCCGGCTGGCCCGGCGCATCGCCGAGCACACCGAGTCCAAGGTGCCGACTCCGCTCAATCAGCAGGAATTGCGCGACTGGTCGGCCAGCTGGGCCGATCACCTGATCGAGATCGAGCGGGGCAACCAGTTGCTGGCCGCGTCGTAGGGAGAGTGCGATCATGGCGATCAATCTGAAGACGGCGGTGGTGGAAAGCCGCGAGCAGCGGCTCGGCACCATCATCGGCTGGGATGGCAAGGCCTCCGACCTCGCCAAGGAATCCGCCTATGCCCGGGGCGGATGCGGCAGCAAATGCGGCCAGAAGGCCCGCCGGGTGTGCGAACTGAACAGCCCGTTCACCCAGGGCTCGGTGTGCAGCGAGCAGATGGTCGAATGCCAGGCCGGCAATGTCCGTGACGCGGTGCTGATCCAGCATTCCCCGATCGGATGCGGCACCGGTCAGGTGATCTACAACTCGATCTATCGCAACGGGCTGGCCCTGCGCGGTCTGCCGGTGGCCAACCTGCACCTGATCAGCACCAATCTGGGCGAGCGCGACATGGTGTTCGGCGGCGCGGCCAAGCTGGAGCGCACCATCCGCGACGCCTGGGAGCGCCATCACCCCAAGGCGATCTTCATCGCCAGTTCCTGCGCCACCGCGATCATCGGCGACGATATCGAAAGCGTCGCCGGCCAGCTTGAGACCGAACTCGGCATCCCGGTGATCCCGCTGCATTGCGAAGGCTTCCGCTCGAAGCATTGGAGCACCGGGTTCGACGCCACCCAGCACGGCATCCTGCGCCAGATCGTCCGCAAGGACCCGGAAAAGAAGCAGGAGGATCTGGTCAACGTCATCAATCTGTGGGGATCGGACGTGTTTTCGCCGATCCTGGCCGAGCTGGGCCTGCGGGTGAACTACGTCGTCGACCTGGCCACGGTCGAGGATCTGGCCCAGATGTCCGAGGCGGCGGCGACGGTGGGGTTCTGCTACACCCTGTCCTCCTATATGGCGGCGGCGCTGGAACAGGAATACGGCGTGCCCGAGGTCAAGGCGCCGCAGCCCTACGGCTTCGCCGGCACCGATGCCTGGCTGCGCGAGATCGCCCGCGTCACCCACCGCGAGGGGCGGGCGGAAGAGTATATCGCCCGCGAGCATGAGCGGGTGCGGCCGCGCCTGGAGGAATTGCGGGCGCTGCTGAAGGGCAAGAAGGGCTACGTCTCGACCGGTTCGGCCTATTCCCATGGCCTGATCGGGGTGTTGCGCGAGCTGGGGGTCGAGGTCGACGGTTCGCTGGTGTTCCACCACGACCCGGTCTACGACAGCCAGGATCCCCGCCAGGATTCGCTGTCCCACCTGCTCGACACCTATGGCGAGGTGCCGCAATTCACCGTCGGCAACCGCCAGCAATACCAGTTCTTCGCCCTGCTCCAGCGGGTCAAGCCCGACTTCATCATCATCCGCCATAACGGGCTGGCCCCGCTGGCGGCGCGCCTCGGCATCCCGGCGATTCCGCTGGGCGACGAGCATCATGCCGTCGGCTATCAGGGCATCCTCAACCTGGGCGAATCGATTCTCGACGTGCTGGCGCACAAGAAGTTTCACCAGGATCTCGCCGCCCATGTCCGGCTGCCCTACCGCAAATGGTGGCTGGAACAGGAAGACCCCTTCGTGCTGGCCCGCAACGGCGCCGAGTGACCGGAGACCCCGATGTCGATCATTGATTCCCAGGACAAGGTGGCGGCGAGCGGTCTCGCCGCCGGCAAGACCAACTCGATCGAGCAGGTTCGCTACGGCTGCTCGATCGGGGCGATGCAGAGCGTCGCCGCGATTCCCCGCGCCATTCCGATCACCCATTGCGGGCCGGGCTGCGCCGACAAGCAATTCATGAACCTGTCCTTCTATAACGGCTTCCAGGGCGGCGGCTATGGCGGCGGGGCGGTGGTGCCCAGCACCAATGCCTCGGAGCGCGAGGTGGTGTTCGGCGGCGCGGACCGGCTGACCGAGCTGATCGGCGCCACCCTCAAGGTGCTGGAGGCCGATCTGTTCGTCGTCCTGACCGGCTGCATCTCCGATCTGGTCGGCGACGATGTCGGTTCGGTGGTCAAGCCGTTCCAGCAGCGCGGCGTCCCGATCGTTTTCGCCGAGACCGGCGGCTTTCGCGGCAACAATTTCACCGGCCACGAACTGGTCACCCGGGCGATCATC
>JBDLVO010000376.1:0-3696 GCA_039804805.1 Pseudomonadota bacterium | reverse complement strand
CCTCGCCGGCGCCGCGCTTGAGACTGAAGGCCAGCCGCCCGCCCGGCGCCAGCGCCCCGGCCAAATCAGCGAGGATGGCTCCCAATTGCGCGCGCGGAAAATGATGCAGCACCGCGTTGGCGAGGATCAGATCGTACCCGGCTTCCAGCCGGTCGCAGCGCAGATCGAACACCCTGGCCGGGAACCCGCGCCGCCGCAATTCCGCGACGAAGGCTTCGGCCGCATCGGTGGTTTCGATGCGATACCCCTTGCCCTGAATGTAGCCGGCATCGCGCCCGAAGGCGCTGCCGATCTCGACCAGCCGGGCGGTGGGGGAGAGTCCTTCCAACGCCGCATCGATCCAGTCCCGCACTCCGCCGCTGACGGTGGCGGTGGTCCCCCCGACATATTCGGCAACATGCTGTTCGTAACTGTCGAGCGTGACCTCGTTGACGTCATCCATGGGAAAGCGCCTTCAATCGAAGCAGGTCCAGGAGCCGCTGGCTCCTGGCGGGTGCGGGCAGAGCCCGCGTTTTTTTACGACAGAATCAACCCCGCCGGCAGATCCTCGCCGAACCCGCCCAACCGCTCGGCCCGCTCGACCGGCACGATTTCCCGTAACCGCGCGGTGCGGGTTGGAGCCATGCCGCCTTTTTCGAGCCGCGAGGCGATCTTGCGCCGCAGCGGGTCGGGCAGGTCGATGCGGCGGTCCTCGACGGCGCGGGCGGCGCGGAGGAACAGAGTCTGCGCCTCGATGAACTCGGCCTCGGTCCAGTCGAACTCGCCCAGCGCCTCGAACGCCCGCTCGACCAAAGCCGGCGGGGTGACGCTGTCCGGCCCGGCATAAAGCGGGGTGCGGTTGAGCAAACCACCGAGGGCGGCGAGATAGGGCGCCGCGTGCTGACGCCCCTTCATCATCTCGACCGCGACGGCGAGGAAGCGCTCGACCAAGGCGGTCTTGAGGTCGAGGCCGATCCGCTCGAACGCGCCGGCCATCCGCACCAGCTCGGGCGAGACATTGCTTTTGGTCAGCAGGGCGTCGCGCTCGGGGGCGAGCAGGGCTTCCTGGCGCTCGCGCGACAGCCCGCCGGCGAGACGCCGCCACAGGAGGTATTGATGCAGCCGGATCCGCTTGCCGGGGAAACGGGGGGCGGGGCTGGCCAGCCGCCACAGCGCGTCGAGGCGGGCGGCGTCGCCGGCGACGCCGAAGCCGGGGCGCAGCAGGTAGCCGGCCAGGGTCAGCCACGCTTCCTCATGCTCGACCGAGAGCGCGCGGCCGTCGGCGGCGCCCTCCAGCGCCTCCCACAACGCCCGCACCACCGCGCCGTTCCAGTCCTTGCGCGGGCCGAGGCCGCGTTCGAGCCCCTGGAGCAGGCGGGGGGCGGCCAGCTTTTCGCCCTTGGCCGGCGGGCGGCCGAGGCGGGCGGCGAGGTCGGCTCCGGCGGCGGCGATCAGCGCGGCGGCGAGGTTGGGTTCCAGCCGGGGGGTCTCCTCGGCGCCGGCCTCGGTCGGGGCGGCGTCGGGGCGGAGGTCGAAATCGAGCGGCCAGGTGTGGGGCAGCTTGCGGTCGAGGCTGCGGCAGGCGAGCTGGAGCAGCCCGACCGGGTTGAGCCGGGCGGTGACCGCCACCGGCACGCTGGCCTCGGCGTCGGCCGGGGCCGGGCTGACGGTGGCGACGGTCTCCAGCGGCGGCAGGGCCTGGAAGGCGGCGGGGTCGAGCCGCAGCACCGCGCCGGCCTGGGTGTCCTCGTGCCGGGTCGAGCTGTAGAGGCCGAACCGCACCGGCCGGTTGACCCGCAGGCGCAGGTCGAGTTGGTCGAGGGCGATCTCGCGTTCGGGGGGCGTGCCGTGCGGCAGCAGGCAGACCAAGGCGGCGGCCTCGCCGGGGCGGTGGACTTCGAGGAACACGGCGTGGCCGGAGCCGGCCTCGATCCGGCTGGTCTGGCCGAGGCGGCGGCGGCCGGCGCAGGCGGCGCCCAGCGCCACCGCGAGGTCGAGCCGGCTGGTGTCGAGCAAGGCGGGGACGCTTCCGCCCTGCCAGCCGCCGATCATCTCGGCGAGGCGGCGGCGCAGCCGGTCGGGGGTCAGGGTGCCGCCGTTGCACAGCACCGCATCGACCGGCGGCCGTCCGGCGAGGAAGGCGGCGAGGTGGCGGGTCACCGCGCCGTCATGGGCGTAGGGCAGGCCCCAGGTCTGCACCGCGCCGCTGGCCCGGCCGGGGACGGCGTCGGCGGCGCAGGCGGGGAAGAAGCCGTCGAGCAGCACGGTGTCGAGGTCTGCGCGGCGCAGGCTGACGGTGCGGGCGGCGGCCATCAGGCCGGAGCCGTGCCCGGGCAGGGCGACCGGGAAGCTCTCCTCGGCCGGGCCGTCGCCGGCCAGCACCCGTTCCTTGAGGTCGCGGCAGCGGGCGACCAGATGGTCCCACGGCGTGCCGGTCAGCCGGTCGAAGCCGTTGGTGAAGCCGAGTTCGAGCCGGTGGGCGAGGGCGAGGTCGATATTGTCGCCACCGAGCAGGATATGATCGCTGACCGCGACGCGGCGGATGCGGGGCGCGGCGCCGGGGGCGGGCGGGTCGAGGGCGAACAGGCTGAAATCGCTGGTGCCGCCGCCGATGTCGATCACCAGCACATGACGGGCGGCGCCGGGGCCGGCGGCGGGGGCGGGCAGGGCGGCCCAGGGATCCTCGTGGCTTTCCAGCCACCAGGCGAAGGCGGCCTGGGGCTCCTCCAGCAGGCGGGTGGCGGCGGGGAAACCGGCGGCGGCGGCGGCGTCGAGGGTCAGGCGCTGCGCCACCGGATCGAACGAGGCGGGGACGGTGACGGTGACGTCCTGGGCGTCGAAGCGATGCTCCGGCCCGCGCGCGGCGAAGCGGGCGTCCCAGGCGGCGCGCAGATGGGCCAGGATCAGCGCCGAGGCCTTGACCGGCGACAGCCGCTCGTCCGGCCCCAGCGTCTCGCCGCCCCAGGGCAGGAAGGCGGCGGCGCGGTCGGCGCCATGATGGGCCAGCCAGGATTTGGCCGACACCACCACCCGGCCGGGAGTCTCGCCCGCCATCCGCCGCGCCAGCCGCCCGACCACCCAGGTGGCCTCGCTCGCGCCGAGCCGGCCGGCCAGGTCGGGATCGGGCCGCAGCAGGGCCGAGGGCAGGGTGTCGGACTCGACGCTGCGGCCATCGGCGTCCCATTGCGCCACCGCCAGCACCTCGGCCGGGCCGTCCTTGTCCAGTTCGGCATAGGCCAGGGCCGAGTTGCTGGTGCCGAGGTCGATGCCGATGGCGTAGCGGGGGGGAGTCATGGGGGGCCTTTGTCTGTTCGGCGGGCTCCCGCCCGCGCGCGTTGCGCGCGATACCGAATAAGCTGCGCGGGCTCCCGCCCGCGGGCCCGGCCGGGGCGAGGCCACGGACCCCCTTCATTTTTGAAAACAAAGGGGGTTTGGGGCTTCGCCCCAAGCGGGGCGCGGGGCGGCAGCCCCGCTATTCGGTCCGCACCTGGAACTCGATCTTCCAGCGCTGATCGGAGCGGGTGTGCTTCATCCACAATTCGAGGGTGCCGAGTTCGGTCACCACCGCATTGGCCTGGACCGGCACCGGATGGCCGGGGGGGACGCCCTCGACCTCGGGCAGATCGACTTCGAGCAGGCTGATCTCGTCGAGGTCGCGTTCGGCGTCCTCGACGATGCTGCCGGGGGTGTCGCCGCTGCGCACCTCGGAGGCGAAGA
>JBDLVO010000375.1:0-4019 GCA_039804805.1 Pseudomonadota bacterium | reverse complement strand
CGGCGGCCTGGCAGGGCATCGCCGATGTGCTGGCCGGGCGGCGCGATCACTTCGTGCTCGATTACCCCTGCACCGCCCCCACCGGCCAGCCCGGCTGGTTCCGGATGAGCGCCTATCCCTTGCAGCCGCCCTGCCGGGGGGCGGTGGTGGCGCATGAGGACATCACCGAACGCAAGCTGATGGAGATCAGCCTCGATTACGAGCGGACCCAGTTGCGCACCCTGCTCGAGGCCATTCCCGATCTGGTGTGGCTGAAGGATCCGTCCGGACGTTATCTGACCTGCAACGCGGCTTTTCAGCACGCGCTGGGACGGCCGCTGGCCGAGATCCTCGGCCGGGGCGACGCCGACCTGTTCCCTGCCGATCAGGCGGCCGCCTATTGCGCCAGTGACGCCGCCGCGATCGAGGCGGCGGCGCCCCGCGTCAGCGACGAGACCCGGACACTCGCCGCCGCCGGGCGTCTTGCCTTCATGGCGACGGTCCGCGCCCCGATGCGCGACCCGGGCGGCGCCCTGATCGGGGTGCTGGGCATCGCCCGCGACATCACCGAACGGGTCGATGCCGAGGCCCGGATCAAGACCGCCAACCGCGAACTGGCCGAACAGGGCCGCGAGTTGGAGAAGCGGGTGGTCGAGCGCACCGAACAGCTCCGTCAATTGGCGGTGAAGGCCACCCTGGCCGAGGAGCGCGAGCGGCAGACCATCGCCGCCGACCTGCATGACGATCTGGGCCAGATGCTGCACGTCGCCCGGATCAAGCTGGGCTCGCTCGGCCGGGCCCGGGGCGCGGCCGCCGCCCGGCTGATCGAGGACCTTGCCGGCCTGCTGGGCGACGCCAGCGGACTGGTCCGCTCGCTGGCGTCGCAGCTCAGCCCCCCGGTGCTGCGGGATCTCGGCCTGATCCCCGCCCTCGGCTGGCTGGCCGACGAACTCGGCCGGGTCTACGGCCTCAAGGTAACGGTGACGGATGACGGCCAGCCCCGGCCGCTGACCTCGGCCCAGGCGGCGATTCTGTTCCGCGCCGTGCGCGAATTGCTGATCAACGTGTTCAAGCATGCCCACACCGACCGCGCCTGGGTCGAGGTGTGGGGCGAGGCCGGCACGATCCTGGTTTCGGTCGCCG
Source organism: Pseudomonadota bacterium (assembly GCA_039804805.1). Lineage (GTDB taxonomy): Bacteria > Pseudomonadota > Alphaproteobacteria > Rhodospirillales > Magnetospirillaceae > Phaeospirillum. The sequence goes on along the minus strand of JBDLVO010000375.1, from coordinate 2,897 downwards.
ACCGCGGCATCGGCCTCGCCGCCGCCGCCGACGCCCTGCCGGTATCGAAAGGATTCGGCCTGGTCAGCCTGCGCGAGCGGATCACCTTCCTCAAGGGAACCCTGTCGATCGCCCCCCATCCCGAGGGCGGCACCATCGTCACCCTGTCGATGCCGCTCGCGGCCGATCCCGAACCGGAGACCCCGCCATGACCATCCGCGTGGTGGTCGCCGACGACCATCGCATGTTCCGCGAGGCGCTGCGCAGCCCGCTCGGGGCGGAGCCCGATCTCGAGATCCTGGGCGAAGCCAGCACCGGGGCGGAGACCCTGGCGGTGCTTGACCGCGTGCGCCCGGACGTGTTGCTGCTCGATATCGGCCTGCCCGACCGCAACGGCATCGACATCGCGCGCGAGGTGACGCGGCGGCATCCGACGGTGCGGATCCTCGCGCTGTCGGGCTATGCCGACCGATTGTACATTGAGGAGATGCTGAAAGCCGGCGCGCGCGGCTACGTCGTCAAATCCGCCGGCGCCGACGAACTGATCGCCGCGATCCGGCTCGCGGCCGACGGTCAGACCGCCCTGTCGCAGGAAGCGACGCAGGTGATGATGCGGCGGGTGCTGGAGGATTGCCGCCCCTCGGCCTCGCCGCCCAGCGTGCTCGGCCGGCGCGAACGCGAAGTGCTGAGCCGGATCGCCAACGGAGACCGCGCCGCGGAAATCGCGGCCCGGCTGGGGATCTCGGTGTCCACCGTCGAGGTGCATCGTCGCAACATCAAACGCAAGCTCGGGCTGCACACCACGGTCGAACTGACCCGCTACGCCATCCGCGAAGGGCTGGCCTCGGTATGATCCCGCCCGATCAATGAATTTCTTGTCCCGCGCCGGGCGGGCGCAGCCGCGCCCTGGGACGCCGCCTTCGGCAACGACGAGGCACACGCCTAAACGAACGGGACCGAGCAAGTCCCGTTCGCACTTAGGGGTAATACACTATGGGCACTCAAACTACCGCCACCCTTGACTTGGCGATGGCGGTCTTCGCAGGCCGAAGGCGACAAACGACCCTGCGGTAAACCTGTGACCTCCGCGGGTTTGGGTCCCACGCCGGCGTGGCCTCCCCCCTCCTGGAGTGAGGAGGAGTGTCACATAGCCCCTCGCGCCTGTCAACGTATTGTCTAGGACAAGATTTCATTTTGTCCAACCAGGACCGCCGCTCCCGGTCAGGCTGGACCCGGATGATCCCGGCGCCATGTGGTGAGCGCGGGACCGATTTCGGCCAGATCGCGCAAGCAGCGGATCCCGGACAAGGGCCGCAGGGCGCTGACGCCATAGCCGCCGGCCCAGACCTCGATGCCGGGGTCGAGGCGGTCCCGAAGCGCGGCCAGAATCTGCACCGCCTCACGGGCCGGGAACGCCACGCTAAAGGACAGGCCGACGATATCGGCCTGGCAGGCGGTGGCGGCGGCGATCATTTCGGCGATTGGAATCTGCGCCCCCAACCGGATGCAATGGGCGCCCTCCATCGCGGCGATCGCCTCGGCCATCATCAGGCCCAGGGTGTGGGCCTCGCCGCTGGGGGTGGCGAGCAGCAGCCGTGGCGCCTGGGCCGAGCCGGTGACGGTGCGGATCGCCTCGTGCAGCACGTCCAGCGCCGCCTCGGTGTAGAGATGCTCCTCGAACAGCCGAAGGTCGCCCCGGAGCCAGGCCTCGCCCACCGTGGTGGTGAGCCGGGCCAGGGTGACGCCGATAAAGCTGGCCAGACCGTCCCGGGCCCATTGCTGCTTGAACAGATCCCGCAGACGGGGCAGGTCATGGCCCGTCAGCGCCTCCAGCACCTGGCAGGCATAGTCCGACGCTGGCACATCCGGCGGCGGAGAGAGTTGACGGACCAGGGCGTCCAGTTCGTCGAAGGAAAGGCCGACGATCTTTCCCGGGCGATAGCCAACCCCAAGCAGGCGGCGGATCAGGCGAAGTTGATCGATCTGGTCGTTTGGATAGAGCCGGTTGCCGTTGTCGTCGCGCTCTGGCAGGGGAAAGCCATAGCGGCTTTCCCATTTGCGGATCACTTCCTTGGTCAGTCCCGTCTCCTTCTCGATCGTGGAGATCGGCACCAGGCCCGCGCGCGGATTGGTGGAAGGAGGGGACGCCATTTCGGTCGGGTCGGACAAGGGCTCGGTCTTTCACGGCGACAACAAAAGAAGCACGGGACGGCAGCGGCCGGCGGCGGATCGGATCGGGAGTTCCCGCGCCACATGGCGCGCGGCCGCACGCTCCGGTTCGCGGTCGATATGACAAGGCGAGGCTCTAATAAAAGCGACGAAGAAGCGCTGTCAAGGCGACATCGCCGATGGCAGCCGGGTGCGGAACGGATCCCCGCCCCCGCACCGTGACAGGTCATGCCGCCACGGCGGCGCCCCATTTTTTTCCTGGGGCGGGGCCTGCTCCCGCCACGTCACCCCGTGGGGGCGCTCCTTTGCCCAGAGATAATATTTTGTATTGGACAAAAACTGGACAGGTCTTACTCCCGTCCCCTAACGCCCAATTTCTGACATGGACAAAATATGGGACGCCGCCACAAAAAATACCAGGGAAGAGGGAGTGCCCTCTCGCGCGAATCTCGGAGGATAAAGTGTATAAATTTTTTATTATCATGGACTTAATAAGAGTCATGCCCCGCCGCCCGCAAGAGGAGGATGGGGCGACATCCCGGCGGCCTCTTTCATTTTTGTCCTGGACAAAAATCGTTGACAGCGCCGACCGTCGATGCAACATTACTCCGCGTTAATGAGGCCTGGGACGCACTGAGGCGCCCAGCCCACAACATGGAGTAGACAACATGGCTGAGAGAAGCTTGTCGGGTTTGACGGAAGAAGAGGCGGTTGCCGTTCAGGATCAGTTCAAGACCACTTTCTCCGCG
>JBDLVO010000374.1:0-6944 GCA_039804805.1 Pseudomonadota bacterium | reverse complement strand
TAACCATCCCTGATGAAATCTTAACGCGGGCGCCCGGCCAAGGGCCTCGTTGCATGAGGGAGGGGTAAGGCGGACATGGCCACCGAGACATTCTATGATGTGATGCGCCGTCAGGGGATCACGCGTCGCAGCTTCTCGAAATTTTGCAGCCTGACCGCCGCCGCGCTCGGCCTGTCGCCTGCCTATGCGGGCGAGATCCAGCATGCGATGGAAACCAAGCCGCGCATTCCGGTGCTGTGGCTGCATGGGCTGGAATGCACCTGCTGCTCGGAAAGCTTCATCCGCTCGGGCCATCCGCTGGCCAAGGATGTGATCCTTTCGATGATCAGCCTTGATTATGATGACACGATCATGGCCGCCGCCGGCCATCAGGCCGAGGCGATCCTCCAGGAGACCCGCCAGACCTACAAGGGCCGCTACATCCTGGCGGTGGAGGGCAATCCGCCCCTCAACGAGGACGGGATGTACTGCATCGACGGCGGCCGCCCGTTCGTCGAGCGGCTCCGGGAGATGGCCGCCGACGCCTCGGCGGTGATCGCCTGGGGCGCCTGCGCCTCGTGGGGCTGCGTCCAGGCCGCCAAGCCCAACCCGACCCACGCCGTGCCGATCGACGAGGTGATCCGGGGCAAGCCGATCATCAAGGTGCCGGGCTGTCCGCCGATCGCCGAGGTGATGACCGGGGTGGTGACCTTCGTCACCATGTTCGGCCGCCTGCCCGAACTCGACATGCACGGCCGGCCGAAGATGTTCTATTCCCAGCGCATCCACGACAAATGCTATCGCCGGCCGCATTTCGACGCCGGCCAGTTCGTCGAATCCTGGGACGATGACGGCGCGCGCAAGGGCTATTGCCTCTACAAGATGGGTTGCAAGGGCCCGACCACCTACAACGCCTGTTCGACCACCCGCTGGAACGACGGGGTGTCGTTCCCGATCCAGTCCGGGCACGGCTGCATCGGCTGTTCGGAGGAAGGGTTCTGGGACAAGGGGCCGTTCTACGACCGCCTGACCAACGTCAACGCCTTCGGGGTCGAGGCCAACGCCGACCAGATCGGTCTGGTCGCCGCCGGGGCGGTCACCGCCGGCATCGCCGCCCACGCCGCCGTCACGGCGGTGCAGCGGCTGACCAAGGGCGAGCCCAATCCGACCAAGGATCCCTCCCCGCCCACCTTCGGCCAGTAAGGAGAGCATCGAGTCATGCCCGTTCAGACTCCCAACGGCTTCACCCTCGACTCGTCCGGAACCCGGGTGGTGGTCGATCCGGTCACCCGCATCGAGGGGCATCTTCGCGTCGAGGTCAATGTCGACGAACACAACGTCATCCGCAACGCCGTCTCGACCGGGACGATGTGGCGCGGCATCGAGGTGATCCTCAAGGGGCGCGATCCGCGCGACGCCTGGGCCTTCACCGAACGGATCTGCGGCGTCTGCACCGGCACCCACGCACTGACCTCGGTGCGCGCGGTCGAGAACGCGCTGGGGATCAAGATCCCCGACAACGCCAACATCATCCGCAACCTCATGCAGTTGGCGCTCCAGGTGCATGACCATCTGGTCCATTTCTATCACCTGCACGCGCTCGACTGGGTCGACGTGGTGTCGGCGCTGAAGGCCGATCCCAAGGCGACCTCGGCGCTGGCCCAGGCGATCTCGCCCTGGCCGCTGTCCTCGCCCGGCTATTTCAAGGATCTCCAGGTCCGGCTGACCAAATTCGTCGAATCCGGCCAGCTCGGGCCGTTCAAGAACGGCTATTGGGGCCACGCCGCCTACAAGCTGCCGCCCGAGGCCAACCTGATGGCGGTGGCGCATTACCTCGAGGCGCTCGATTTCCAGAAGGAAATCGTCAAGATCCACACCATCTACGGCGGCAAGAACCCCCACCCCAACTGGCTGGTCGGCGGGGTGCCCTGCGCCATCAACATCGAAGGCACCGGCGCGGTCGGCGCGATCAACATCGAGCGGCTCAATCTGGTGTCGTCGGTGATCGACCGCACCGTCGAGTTCGTCGAGCAGGTCTATCTGCCCGATGTCGCCGCGATCGCCAAATTCTACAAGGACTGGCTCTATGGCGGCGGGCTGTCGTCGCGCTCGGTGATGAGCTATGGCGACATCCCCGATCGCGCCAACGATTATTCCGAAGCGAGCCTGCTGCTGCCGCGCGGGGTGATCCTCAACGGCAACCTCAAGGAAATCCATCCGATCGACCTGACCGCGCCCGATCAGGTGCAGGAATTCGTCACCCATTCCTGGTACAAATACCCGGACGAGAGCGTCGGCCTGCATCCGTTCGACGGCGTGACCGAGCCGAACTTCCAGCCCGGCCCCCATTTCAAGGGCACCCGCACCAACATCGCGGCGCTCGACGAATCCGGCAAATATTCCTGGATCAAGGCGCCGCGCTGGAAGGGCAACGCGGTCGAGGTCGGGCCGCTGGCGCGCTACATCATCGGCTACGCCCAGGGCAAGCCCGAGTTCAAGGAGCCGGCCGACAAGCTGCTGACCGATCTCGGCCTGCCGCTGACCGCGCTGTTCTCGACGCTGGGCCGCACCGCCGCCCGCGCGCTCGAATGCCAGTGGGCCGCCGCCAAGATGAGGATGTACCAGGACCGGCTGCTCGGCAACATCAAGGCCGGCCAGTTCGCCACCGCCAACACCGAGAAATGGTCGCCCGAGACCTGGCCGAAGGAGGCGCGCGGCGTCGGCTTCACCGAGGCCCCGCGCGGCGCGCTCGGCCACTGGATCAAGATCAAGGACGGCAAGATCGACAATTATCAGGCGGTGGTGCCGACCACCTGGAACGGCAGCCCGCGCGATCCCCAGGGCAATATCGGCGCGTTCGAGGCCTCGCTGCTCGACACCCCGGTCGCCGATCCGGCCCAGCCGCTCGAGATCATCCGTACCCTGCATTCCTTCGACCCCTGTCTGGCCTGTTCGACCCATGTGATCAGCCCGGAGGGACAGGAGATGGCCAAGGTCGCCGTGCGCTGACGCGCCGGCGGCCCCCAGGCCCCCTCAACCCAGGACGGAAAGGCAACGGCCATGGCGACTGATTTCTCCAAGCTCGAAGGGCCCCTCGACGCCGAAGGCGAGTTCGCCTTCAGCCGACAGACCGTCTACGTCTACGAGACCGCGGTGCGGATCTGGCACTGGATCAGCGCCCTGGCGATCGTGGTGCTGTGCGTCACCGGCTATTTGATCGGCTCGCCGCTGCCGTCGGTGCCGGGCGAGGCCAGCGACCGGTTCGTGATGGGCTACATCCGCTACGCCCATTTCTCCGCCGGCTACGTGGTGGCGGTGGCGCTGTGTTTCCGCTTCTACTGGGCGCTGGTCGGCAACCGCTATGCCCGCCAGATCTTCTTCCCCGCCGTCTTCGACCGGCTGTGGCAGTGGGGCCTGATCTACGAACTGAAATGGTACATGTTCCTGGTCGACACCCCGAAGAAGTACATCGGCCACAACCCGATGGCCAACGCGGCGATGTCGAGCTTCCTGTTCGTGCTGATCTTCATGATCTGGTCCGGCCTCGCCCTTTATTCGCAGGGCGCCGGAGCGGATTCGTGGCAGGCCAAACTGGCGGGCTGGATGTTCTGGCTGTTCCCCAATTCGCAGGATCTGCACACCTGGCACCATCTCGGCATGTGGTCGATCGTGGTGTTCGTGGTGATCCACATCTATGCCGCCGTGCGGGAAGACATCCTGTCGCGCCAGAGCATGATTTCCTCGATCGTCTCGGGCGAGCGTGTGTTCCGCGATGACTTCCGTCACTAAGACCGTGCCCGTCGTCCCCACCCTGGTGCTGGGAATCGGCAACCTGTTGTGGGGCGACGAGGCGTTCGGGGTGCGGGCGCTGGAAGCCTTCCACCGCGCCTACGTCACCCCGCCCGAGATCGAGCTGCTCGACGGCGGCACCCAGGGCCTGTACCTGGTCCAGTACGTCACCGCCGCCGAGCAATTGCTGCTGTTCGACGCGATCGATTACGGCCTGCCCCCCGGTACCCTGCGGGTCATCGCGGATGACGAGGTGCCGAAATTCACCGGGGCCAAGAAGATGAGCCTGCACCAGACCGGGTTCCAGGAGGTGTTGAGCGCCGCCGACCTGCTCGGCCGCTATCCCCGCCGCCTGACCCTGATCGGCTGCCAGCCGCTCGACCTCGAAAACTGGGGCGGCCCGCTGACCGAGCCGGTCCGCGCCGCGCTGGAACCGGCGGTCGCAATCGCCGCCGGGGTGCTGGCCGGCTGGGGCATCCCGCTGGTCCGCCGCGCCCCGGACGACGAGGCCGCCCTGCTCGGCCACGATCTCGACGCCGCCCGCTTCGAGCGGCCGGCCGCCGGACTCTGACCGCGATGTGCCTCGGCATCCCGATGCGGGTGGTCGGCGGCGACGACATCACCGCTTTGTGCGAACGGCGCGGCGCGGTCGAGCCGATATCGCTGCTGCTGATCGGCCCGGTCCCTCTCGGTACCCCGCTGCTGGTCCATCTCGGCAATGCGGTGCGGGTGCTCGACGAGGAAGAGGCGCGCCTGATCGACGACGCCCTCGACGGCCTCGCCGCCGCGATGGAGGGAAAGCCGTTCGAGCATCTGTTCGCCGACCTGATCGACCGCGAGCCGACCCTGCCCGATTTCCTGCGCGGAGATCCCCCGGGTTGAGGCGGGCTGCCGCCCGCGCGCTTTGCGCGCGATACCTTGCGCGTTGCGCGGGCTGCCGCCCGCGGGCCCGCCCGGGGCGATGCCCCGGACCCCCTTTTTTTCGAAAACAAAGGGGGTTTGGGGCATCGCCCCAAGCGGGGCGCGGGGCGGCAGCCCCGTCCTGCCAGCCACAGCCGGAGCATCAGCCATGACCTTCGACCGTCCCCTCGCCTTGCTCGCCTCCGCCGACGGCGCCCGGCTGGCCGCCGCCTGTCCGCGCATCGCCATCCTGCTGCCCCGCCTCGCCGAGGCGCTGGAGGGCGGCGCCAGCGAACGCTTCCCGCTGCCGGCCGATCTCGACCCGACCGAGCGCGCCCTGCTCGACGACATCACCGGCCGGGGCGAGGTGGTCGCCCGCATCCGCCGCCCCGACGGCCGCCGGATCGAGGCCGAGGAAGCGGTGATGGCCGGGCTGTGGCGGCTGCGGATCGAGGACGCCGATGGCACGGTGCTGGGCGAGGCGCTCGATGTCGGCCCGGTGCCGGGCGACCTGCTGCCGGCGGTGGCGCCGCTGGCCCCCCTGACCCTCCCCGCCGCCGCCCCGGAAGGGGCCGAATCCGGCCACGCCCTGCTGGCCGAGATCGCCCACGCCGCCGCGCATTGGCAGCCGGGCCAGCCCAATTACGCCCTCACCGTCGCCCCCCCGGTGATGCCCGACCCGGCGGTCACCTGGCTGCGCGAGCAGCTCGGCCACGGCCCGGTCGAACTGGCGGTGCGCGGCGAATCCGGCGATTGCCACGTCGCCGCCACCGCCTGCCGGGGGGTGTGGTCGGTGCGCTATCGCAACGACGCCGGCAAGATCCAGCTCGACGCGATCGAGATCGGCGCGGTGCCGGAAGCGGTGTGCGCCGCCGCCGAGGACCGGCGCGATTCGGCGCTGCGGCTGCGCGAGATCACCGCGGCCTATTTCGCATGAGCGACGAGGCCGCCGCCGCCCGCGCCGTCGCCGACCGGCTGGTCGGGCGCTACCGCGCCATCGCCGCCGGGCTGGGCGACCTGCCGATCGTCAACCCCCGGCTCGGGGTCGAGGCGGTCGGTTTCCGCCCTCATCGCGGCTGGGCGCTCGGGGTGGTGATCACCCCCTGGTTCATGAACCTCGCCGTCGCCGCGCTGGCCGAGGACGCGCCGCTGCCGCCGGCCGGACCGGGCGAATCCTGGTCGCTGCCGCTGCCGGCCGGCCCCGTCGCCCTTACCGTCGGCCTGCTCGACGGCTTCGGCCGGGTCGATGCCGCCTCGCTGTTCTCGCCGATGCATGCCTTCCCCGACCCGGCGGTGGCCCGCGCCACCGCCGCCAGCGCCATCGCCGCCTTGTTCACCCCACCGGCCGGAGCGGCATGACCGGCCTGCCCGATCCCGGCCGCATCCGCATCGCCGCCACCCTCGCCGCCGGGCGGATCGACGCGGTCACCGTCGCCTGCGACCGCCGCCGCGCTTTGACCCCGCTGCTGGCCCGGCTGCCGCTCGACGCGGTGCCCGTGGCGATCGGCCGGCTGCACGGCCTGTGCGCCCTGTCGCAGCAGAGCGCCGCCGCCGCCGCGCTGGCCGCCGCCGCCGGACGCGAACCGCCCCTCCCGCCGCCGGGCCGCCTCGCCGCCGAGCGGCTGGGCGAATTGCTGCGCGCCTGCCTGATCGACTTCGCCGCCCGGGTGCCGCCCGGCCCGGACGAAATGCCGGCCGCCCGCGCCGCCCTGGCCGGGGCCGCGCCGGCCAGGGCGCTGGAGCGGCTCGGGTTCGGCCCCGCCGACCCGCCCGCCGGATCCTGGGCGGCGCGGCTGCTGGCCGATGCCGCCGGCCTCGGCGCGGTCGAGCCGGCCCCGCCCGATCCCCTCACCGCCGCCGACGACGAACAGGTGCTGGCCGCGCTCGATCGCGACGGCGAAGCGTTCGCCGCCCGCCCGGTTCTGCCCGGCCGCCGGCCGCAGACCGGACCGCTGGCCCGCGCCGTCGCCGCCGGCCGCATCGCCGCCCGGCCCTGCGACGCCGCCGCCCGCCTGCGCGCCCGCCTCGACGAGATCGCCGCCGCCGCTGGGCTTTCGCCCAAACCCAACCGGGGCGATGCCCCGGACCCCCTTTATTTTCGAAAAAAAGAGGGGTTTGGGGCATCGCCCCAAGCGGGCGCGGGCGGCAGCCCGCCTGGCGAAAGCCAGAACTGCGCCTCGGACTGGCTGCGCGCCGGCCAACTCGAACCCGGGCTCGGCTTCGCCGTGGTGGAAAGCCCGCGCGGACGGCTGCATCATCTGGTCGCGCTCGACCGC
>JBDLVO010000373.1:0-6833 GCA_039804805.1 Pseudomonadota bacterium | reverse complement strand
GGCGGGCGAAGCCGTGATGGGCCAGCGCCACCCCGTCCTCGGCCCGGGCCAGCACCGCCGGCCCGGCGACGGCGCGGCGGAAGGCCGGGGCGTAATAGGGCCGGTTGGGCGGATAGGGCTCGGCGCGATCGACGGTCAGGCCGTTATGGGCGATCGCGGCGACGTCGGGATCGGCCTCGCCGGCGACGGCGTAGGAACCCCGCCCCCGGTCGATCAGCAGCTTCTCGCCGTCGTAATGCAGTTCGAACCCGCCGCAATCCTGATGGCCATGGCCGGGCATCGGGCTCCAGCCCTCGGGCTCGGCGTGCCACAGCCCGGCCCAGGCGCCGAAATCGGCCCGCAGCCAGCCATCGGCGGCCGGATCCGGCCCGGCCGCGACCCCGTCGAGCAGGGCGGTCACGGCGGCGCGGTCGGCCGCGTCGAGCAGCGCCAGCCAGCCCGAGGCGCGGTCGCCGCCCGGCAGCAGCCCGGCGAGATGCGACGGCGGGCAATCGGGCGAGATGTCGCCGATCAGCGGCAGGCCGCCCGGCAAGGCCAGCACCGGCAATTGGGCGGCGGCGGCGCGCAAGCGGGCCTCCAGCGGCACCGCCTCGGGCCGGCCGTGACGGCGGGCCGCCAGCCACAGGCTGGCCAGCGAACGGGTCAGCAGCAGGTGATAATGGCTCGACCCCTCGCGCAGCAAGCCGGAGGGGCGGAAGATCCGCTCGGCCTCGCTCAGCACCAGGGCGAAGCCGAGATCGGCGCAGGCCGGCAGCCCCAGCGCCAGCCCGAGCAGGGCCAGACCGCGCCCGTTGTTGAACAGGTGGTTCGAGGTGTGGTGCGGGCCGAAATATTCCAGCCGGGCCGCGATCGCCGGACCGTGCGCCGCCAGCACGGCGAGGCTGTCCGCCACCGGTTCGGGCATTCCGTGGCGGGCGGCGAAGGTCAGCAGGTTGATCGCCCGCTCGGCGGCGGTATAGGGATGCCACGCCCAGGAGTCGAGGTCGGGAACGCCATGGCGGGCCCGCCACGCCGTCCACAGCGCCGCCACCCAGCGCGGGTCGTCGTCGGCCGCCATCAGCGGCACCCAGGCGAAGCGGAACAGGCCGAGCCGGGCTTCGAGATCGGGCAAGGCGCGGTCGAACAGATCGGCTTCCTCGCCGGGGGCGAGGTCGAGCACCGCCCCGGGCAGGTGCAGCCGGATCGGCCGGGCCGGCGGACCGGGCGGCAGCGGCGCGAAGGCGGCGCGCGGCGGTTCGGGGGCGAGTCCGCTCCAGCCCTCGCCCAGCACCGGCGGGCGATGCGGGGAGAAGGCGGGGGCGCCGGGGGTCCGCCGCAGCAGGCGCGCGCGCAGCCAGCGCCGCAGCACCGGATCGGCGGCGAACTGACCGGCCTTGCGAAGGAAAGCGGATGACATGGCTTTGACTTTTAGCCGAGACCGTCGCGACTTACCAGCCTGCAACAGGTCGCGGGCGCCCGGTCTCCGCCGATTGGCCGACGGCCGGCCCCGGGCCGGGCCCGGGAAAAATCCCGGCGGCGCGAGGCCGCCGGGCCAGGAGGGTCACTTCTTGGGCGCCGCCGCCTTGGTGAAGGCTTCGCGGGCCTCGTCGAGGCTCTGGCTGAAGCGCTTGTTGAGCAGGTCGAAGGCGTCGGCATTGGCCTTGGTGATCAGCTCGGTCAGCTCGCGGGCGTTGACCAAAGCGCGCTCGAACGCATCCTTGGTCAGTTCGGCCTGCCGGGCCGCCTTTTCGTGCGGCGAGCCGGGCTCGGCGAAATCCTTGGAGAGCTGGGCCACCTCGTCGATCGCCTGCCGCAGGATCTCGACCTGGCGCTTGACCACGTTCTGCAACCCTTCGAAGGCCAGCTTGTTGGCCTGGGTCAGCGCCTCGATGTTCTTGCGCTGGCTGGCGACGATGGTCTCGACATCGACACCGGGCACCTTGAAATCGCCGAGATACTTGCTGATGTCAAAATCGAACAACGGTTCGGACTGTTTCGCGACCATACTGTCACCCTCCATCGCAGCAGGATGTTGCGGTGCAGCGAAGAGTGCCAAACCTGTCCGGCAAAGTCAATATAAGTTCCCCACCGGAGCGGGGAAGCGTCAGGTCTATGAAATCAATACGAGCAATCCGGGCACCCCGCCGGGGCGCCCGGAAGCGGCGTCAGCCGGCCAGTTCGCGGCTGCGCGCCTCGGCGGCGGCGATCGCCCGCTCCAGCAGCGGGCCGAACCCGGCGGTTTCGTCCATCAGCACCGCCAGCGCGGCGGCGGTGGTGCCGCCCGGGCTGGTGACGGCGCGGCGCAGGCTGGCGGCGTCGTCGGCCGACTGGCGCAACAATTCGCCCGAGCCGGCCACGGTGGCGCGGGCCAGCCGCATCGCCAATTCGGGATCGAGCCCGAGCCGGGCGCCGGCGGCGGCCATCGCCTCGACCAGCAGGAAGACATAGGCCGGCCCCGAGCCGGACAGAGCGGTGACGGCGTCGATCTGGGCCTCGTCCTCGACCCAGCCGACCTCGCCCACCGCGCTCAGCAATTCGCCGGCCAGGGTGCGCTGCGCGGCGGTGACGCCGGGACCGGCGCAGCCGACGGTGATGCCGCGCCCGACCGCGGCCGGGGTGTTGGGCATGGCGCGGACAATCGCCGCCGCCTCGCCCAAGGCGGCGCGGAACGAGGCGATCGGCTTGCCGGCGGCGATGGTCAGCACCAAGGCGTGGCCGGCGAAGCGGCGATAGGGCGGCAGCACGCCGGCCATCACCTGCGGCTTGACCGCCAGCACCACCACGTCGGGAGCGAAGCCGGCGGGGATCTCCGCCGCGTCGGCCACCACCGTCACCCCGGCGCAGGCGGGGCGGGCCGGCTCGACCACCACCACATCGGTGGGGGCGACGCCCCGGCCGAGCCATCCGGTCAGCAAGGCGGAGCCCATCCGGCCACAGCCGACCAGCAGAATCTTCGTCATGATGTCAATGCCTTCAGGGTAAGGAAGCCTTAGGCCTCGCCGGCGGTTTCCAGCAGCGAGGCCGCCACCGCGTCGCGGGCGCTCTTGCCGCCCCAGATCACGAACTGGAAGGCGGGATAGAACCGTTCGCACTCGCTGACGGCGATATCGACCAGATCCTCGACCTGTTCCGGCGACAGGCCGGTGCCGCCGCGCAGCAGCGAGGTGTGGCGGAACATCGGCACCGATTCTTCATCCCACAGGCCGAAATGGCCCAGCCACAGCTTCTCGTTGACGATGGCGAGCAGGTCGCAGATCGGCGACCGCTTGCCGTCGGGCACCTTCATGTCGAAGGCACAGGTGAAGTGGATCGCGCCCATGTCCTCGCGCCAGGCGAAGTAGAGCGAATAGTTGCACCATTTTCCGGGAACCTCGGCGGCCAGTTCCTCGTCGCTGCGCCGGTCAAAGGCCCAGTCGTTGGCGGCGACGAATTGTTCGACGAGATCAACCGGGTTGGCCTGGTGCTCGTCTTCTTGACGAGCGGCGGTCAAGGTCATGCCTGTGTCCTCCTTGGCATGGCACCCGTGCGGCAGGACGGCGGAATCAAACAGTTGTATTCCGCCGGGCCTACCCCGACAAAAGCTAGCCTACGCACGCGCCCTGCCACGCGGCAAGCGCTTCCTCGGCCCACGTCCATGAATTTTTGTGGATAAGCGCCGGGATCAGGAGCGGGACTGGGTCAGCTCGGCCAGCCGGGTCTCGAGGACACGGACGCGCTCTTCCAGCGCTTCCTGCTCGGCGCGGGCGCGACGGGCCAGCGCGCTGACGATTTCGAATTCCTCGCGGGTCACCATGTCGAGGCTGCCGACGAGGCGTTCGACATGCTGGCGGACGCGAGCCTCGATCTCCCCGCGCAGGCCGGACAGGGCCCCGAGCGCGCCATTGGCGACCCGGCCGAAATCGTCGATCAGCGGATTATTGAGTGGCATGATGGTCCCTGGGATCAGAAGTAAGGCAACAGTATGACCGGAGTGGCGCGCCAATGCCAGTCCGCTGTCAAGTTATTTTTTGACGCCCGCGCCGCCCGGGGGGCGGCGCGGGAAACCGGCCGGTCAGCCCTTGTCGCTGACCCCGGCCTCGTCGAAGGTGGCCATCCCGGTGTGGCAGGCCACCGCCGCCTTGACCAGACCGGCGGCCAGGGCCGCGCCCGAGCCCTCGCCCAGGCGCAGGCCGAAATCGAGCAGCGGCGCCTTGCCCAGCGCGCCCACCAGCCGGCGGTGACCCGGCTCGGCCGAGACATGGCCGACCTGGCAATGGTCGAGCGCGCCCGGCCGCGCCGCCTCGAGCGGGGCCACGGCGGCGGTGACGACATAGCCGTCGAGCAGCACCGGCACCCGGCGCAGCCGCGCCGCCACCGTCGCCCCGGCCAGCGCCACCATTTCGCGCCCGCCCAGCGCGCGCAGGATTTCGAGCGGGGGCAGGCCGCGATGGCGCGCCACCCCGGCGGCGACCACCTCGATCTTGCGGGCCAGCGCGCCGCCGGCGACGCCGGTGCCGCGCCCGGTCCAGTCGGCCGCCTCGCCGCCGAACAGGGCACAGGCGATCGCCGCCGCCGGGGTGGTGTTGCCGATCCCCATCTCGCCCAGCACCAGCAGGTCGGCCCCGTCCGGCACCGCGTCGAGCCCGGCCTGGAAGGCGGCGAGGAAACCGGCCGCGTCGAGCGCCGCGCCTTGGGTGAAATCGGCGGTGGGACGGTCGAGGTCGAGCGCGATCACGTCGAGGGCGATGCCGAAGGCGCGGCAGAGCTGGTTGATCGCGGCGCCGCCCTGCTGGAAATTGGCGACCATCTGCACGGTCACCTCGGGCGGGAAGGCCGAGACGCCGAGGGCGGCGACGCCGTGATTGCCGGCGAACACCCGCGCCACCGGGCGCTCGAAGCGCGGCGGGTGGCAGCCCTGCCAGGTGGCGAGCCAGGCCGCCAGTTCCTCCAGCCGGCCGAGCGAGCCGGCCGGCTTGGTCAGACGGGGCTCGCGCGCGGCGGCGGCGGCGGCGGCGGCGGCCTCGCCCTCGGGCAGCGCGGCCAGCAACGCGGAAACATCGGCAAGCGAAGATACGGTCAGGGTCACGGCCCTTCCCCCCAGCATGGTGAGACGGAAAACGGCCGGATCTATAGCCGACCGGACCCGGTCGAGTCATCCGTCATCGCCGCGCCCCTCCCCCGCCGATCGGGCGGGAGAAGGCCGCGCGGGTCAGAGGGGGGCGACGATGGCGGACGGCGGGCGGCGGAACGGCGCGGCGGAGCCGGGCGGCGGCTCGTGGCGGCCGATATGGGCGATCCAACGCCGGCCCAGGTCCAGCAGGGCGCGGCGGTCGACCCGCTGCCGCTGCCCGAGCAGCCAGGCCTGTTGCACCTGGCGGACCCGGCCGAGGATACGGTCATGCTCGCCCGGCGGATGCGGCCCGGCCGAGCGGGCGAAATGGCCGGCGACCGTCCGGCCGAGGGCGTCGAGCGCCATTTCGACCACCGCGAACGGCGCCCCCACCGCGAGGGCGACGTCGAGTTCGTTGAGCAGATCCACCACCAGCCGATGTTCGGCGTCGAGGGTGACATCCCCGACCGACAGGCTGCCGTCCCAAATCGCGATCATCGTCCCCTCCCAGGCAACCGGACGGATCCTGGATGCTTATACCCGACCCGGCGGGGGGAAGGGGAGGAAAGACCGGGCCGTTCCTGGCGGTCCGGCCTGTTCTTTCGGATAGGTCCGAACGCGGCGCGGGTCGGCCGGGGCCCCCGTTCCCGCCTTGGCCGCGCCACGCCGCCGCCGACCCCCGGCGGCTGCGGAACCGGCGGCGGGGCGCCCCCGGACGGGTGGGGCCACGGACGGAGGATCAGGCCCGCGCCACCGCCTCGGCGATCAGCGGCCGCACCCGGAAGCTGCCCTGTTCGGGGGCCAGCACCGCGGTCAGCCAGGGCAGCAGCCCGGCCAGCGCCGGGGCCAGCCCCCAGGGCGGGTTGACCACCAGCAGCCCGCTGCCGTTGAGGCGGAACGGATCGGTGGCCGGACGCAGCAGCAGCTCGACCGCCACCGTCTCCGGCCCGCCGGCGGCGGCGACCGCGTCGAGGAAGCGCTCGACCGGCTCGGCCGCCTTGATCGGATACCACACCAGCACGATCCCCTGCGGCCAACGGCGGTGAATCCGGTCGAGCGCGGTCAGCAGCCGCTCGAATTCGTCGGTACGCTCGAACGGCGGGTCGATCAGCACCAGCCCGCGCCGCTCCGGCGGCGGCAGCAGCGCCTTGACCGTCTGGTAGCCGTCGAGATGGTGGATGCCGACCCGGCGGTCGCCGGCGAAGCTCCGGCGCAGGGCGACCACGTCCTCGGGATGCAGTTCGGCCAGCGCCAGCCGGTCCTGCGGCCGCATCAGGCCGCGCACCAGCGCGGGCGAGCCGGGATAATGCTCGAACCCGCCGCCGGGATTGGCCGCCGCCAGCGCGGCGAGGTAGGGGGCGAGCGCCGCCGGCGCCGCGTCGGCCCGCTCCAGCACCCGGGCGACGCCGGCCTTGAACTCGCCGGTCTTCTGCGCCGCCTCGGCCGACAGGCGGTAGCTGCCGCAGCCGGCATGGGTGTCGAGGACGAAGAACGGAGTCTCCTTGCGGGTCAGCGCGGTGACCGCCTGGGCCAGCACCGCGTGCTTGACCACGTCGGCGAAATTCCCGGCATGGTAGGCGTGACGATAATTCATGGGCGTTCGCGAAATCCTGCCGTTTTTCTGCGCGGAAGTCATAGACCCGGGGCGGCATGGTCGTATACAGTAAATAGGAGTTCCGTGCGCAACAGTCGCCCTTTTTGGCTTCTCCCCCGTCATCCCCCCGATTTCGACGAGAAAGCGATATGTCCCAGCAGGCTGTTCACC
>JBDLVO010000372.1:0-2580 GCA_039804805.1 Pseudomonadota bacterium | reverse complement strand
CTTCTTCACCCGGGCGCTGCGCGATTGCGGCTATCTCGACATCAAGGAGCCGTTCGCCGGGCTGCTGACCCAGGGGATGATCTGCCACGAGACCTACAAGGCCGCCGACGGGTCCTGGCTGTTCCCGAGCGAGGTGACCAGCGGCGCCGACGGCAAGCCGGTCCGGGTCGGCGGCGGCGAGCCGGTCACGATCGGCCGCTCCGAGAAGATGAGCAAGTCGAAGAAGAACGTGGTCGATCCCGCCGGCATCATCGACAATTACGGCGCCGACACCGCGCGGCTGTTCATGCTGTCGGACAGCCCGCCCGACCGCGACCTCGACTGGACCGAGGCCGGCATCGACGGGGCGTGGCGCTACGTCAACCGGCTGTGGCGCCTTGCCGCCACCGCCGACCTGCCGGCTCCCGGCACGCCGAGGCCCGAACTGGGCGAGACGGCGGCCAAGCTCCGTCGGCTGGTGCACAGGACCATCGCCCAGGTCGGCGACGACCTCGACCGCTTCGCCTTCAACAAGGCGGTGGCCCGCGTGCGCGAGCTGACCAACGCCCTGGGCGAACTGGGCAGCCCCGCCCCCACCAGCGATTCCGCCTGGGTGCTGCGCGAGGGTCTGGAGGTCACCGCCCGCCTGATCGGCCCGATGCTGCCGCATCTGGCCGAGGAGATGTGGTCGCTGCTCGGCCGCGACGGCCTGATCGCCGAAACCGCCTGGCCCGAGGCCGACCCCGCTTTGCTGGTCGAGGACAGCGTCACCGTCGCGGTCCAGGTCAACGGCAAGCTGCGCGCCACCATCACCCTGCCCAAGAACGCCGAGCCGGCCCTGGCCGAACGCACCGCGCTGGACCAGCCCGGGGTGGTGGCCGCGCTGGCCGGCAAGCCGCCGCGCAAGGTGGTGGTCGTACCGAATCGGATCGTCAATGTCGTGGCCTAGGCTCCTGCTGCTGGGCGTCGCGCTGGCCGGGCTGGGCCCGGCCGGCTGCGGCTTCCGCGCGATCCACGCCGTCCCCGGCCCGGAGGAGGTTTCGGCCGACGGGCGGGGCGAGGCGCGCGGGGCGGCCGAGTTGGCCCGCATCCGCATCGATCCGATCGCCGACCGCACCGGCCAATTGGTGCGCAACGCCCTGCTGCAACGGCTGAGCCCGCGCGGCGAGCCGGCCGACCCGCTTTACACCCTGACCGTCCGCCTGACCGAGAACTACAGCGACCTCGGCTACCGGCGCGACAGCTATTCGACCCTCAGCAACCTGACCCTCACCGCCACCTTCACCCTCAGTGGGGAAGATCTGCTGCTGGTGTCCGACACCGCCTCGACCATCGTCAGCTTCGATTCGCTCGGCGCCCGCTACGCCAGCGTGGTGATGGAGCGCGACGCCCGCGACCGGGCGGCGGTGCAGATCGCCGACGACCTCCGCAGCCGCGTCGCCGCCGCGCTGGAACGGTACCACGCCCATCCCGACGATCCGATCTACCGGCGCAACCAGGGGACCGTCGTGCCGCAGGCCCCGTCCGCCGCGCGGCCATGAAGATCGCCCCGGCCCGGGCCGAGGCGCTGCTGCGCCAGCCCGATCCGGCCTTCCGCGCCATCCTGGTGTTCGGTCCCGACCAGGGACTGGTGCGGGAACGGGTCGAACGGCTGATGCGCGGGGTGGTGCCCGACCTGTCCGACCCGTTCCGGGTGGCGGATCTGACCGCCGCCCATCTGCGCGAAAGCCCGGCGGCGCTGGCCGACGAGGCGGCGGCGATCGCGCTCGGCGGCGGCCGGCGGGTGGTGGTGCTGCGCGACGCCGGCGACGCCCACACCAATGCCGTCACCGCCTTCCTCGCCACCGCGCGCGGCGATTCGCTGGTGGTGATCGAGGCCGGCGAACTCGGCCCGCGCTCCTCGCTGCGCAAGCTGTGCGAGGGCGCCGACAACGCCGCCGCCCTGGCCTGCTATGCCGATGACGGCGCCGCGCTCGAAGGGGTGATCCAGGCCGAACTGAAGGCGGCCGGGCTGGTGGCCGAACCCGAGGCGATGGCCTGGCTGGCCGATCACCTCGGCGGCGACCGCCGGCTGACCCGCTCCGAACTGGCCAAGCTGATCCTCTACATGGGCGGCCCCGGCCGGGTGCGGCTGGAGGACGCCGCCGCCTGCATCGGCGACAGCGCCGCGCGCGGTCTCGACGACCTCGCCCTCGCCACCGCCGACGGCAACCACGCGGTGGCGCAGCGGGTGCTCGACAAGCTGCTGCATGAAGGCGCCCAACCGGTGATGGTGCTGCGCGCGCTGGCCCGCCATTTCCTCCGCCTCCATTTCGCCGCCGGCCTGATCGCCCAGGGCAAATCGGTCGATCAGGCGATGGCCGCGCTCAAGCCGCCGGTGATCTTCAAGGCCGCCGACCGCTTCCGCCGCCAGCTCGCCCGTTGGCCGGCCGATCGCCTCGGCCGCGCCCTCGACCTGCTGTGCGAGGCCGAACTCGACTGCAAATCGACCGGCCTGCCCGCCGCCGCGATCACCTCGCGCGCGGTGATGATGATCGCCCGCGCCGCCGCCCGGCGCTGACGCGGGCTCCGCCCGCACCCGCCAAGGGCCGCAAGGCCCTT
>JBDLVO010000371.1:0-5287 GCA_039804805.1 Pseudomonadota bacterium | reverse complement strand
ACCCGCCAGGAGCCAGCGGCTCCTGGACCTGCTTCGATGGGAGTGCGCGGCAGGCGGGCGTCAGCTCGGCATGACAGCTTGCGCCCGACCGACAGACCGCGAGTCAGCGGGCGGTGTCGTCCCAGGCCTTCTTGGCCCCGTCACCGATGCTGTGAACGGCATCCCGGGTCCCGTGCCCGATGGCCTTGGTGGCATCCCGCGTGCCGTGGCCGATGGCGCGGGTGACATCGCGGGCCGCATGGCCCACGGAACGCCCGCCGTCCTTGACCGCCGCCTTGGCCTTTTGCGCCGTCGAGGGGGGCGCGGGCTCCTCAGCCAAGGCGGGAACCGCCCCCAAGGACAACACCATCGCCAGCAAAACCGGCGCGGCAAACTTCATCATGACAACATCTCCCACCTTGACCATGACTATGACGCCGGGTGTCGATTTCACCGCGCGGCAGGCGCTTGCGCCCAAGCTGAAGGCTGGTTGGATTCCCGACCATTGATGCTGGTCCAGGAGCCGCGGGCTCCTGGCGGGTGCGGGCAGAGCCCGCGTGTTTTTACTGTTTTCCCTTCCGCCGCAGGCGCAGCATCTGGTTGGCCCCCTTCTGAAACTCGTAGCCCACCGGGACGATCTCGCTGTGATGCCCCTCTTCTTCCAGCGCCCGCCGCAACGGCTCAAGATGAACCGAGACCTTATTGTCGAGATCGAGCAGCGGAAAGATCCGCGCCTCGGGGGCGACGCGCAGCATGGCGCGAACGGCGGCGAGATGAGCCTCGAACGGCAGATGCTGGGAATAGAGAAACAGCAGATGCGAACACAGCGTCAGATCGAAACTGTCGTCGCCGAACGGCAGATCCGGCAAACTGGCGACGACATAGCGCCCCGCCGCCCGCCCGCCCCCGTAATCATTGAGGAACAGCCCCATCGCCCCCAGCCGCAGCAGGGCCAGTCCGGCGATGTCGGGGATGGTGGTCCAGACGTACTGGTCGCGGTTGGCCTCGGTCTGGCTCAGCACGGTATCGGCGGTGGCGCGGATGCGGTCGCGGATCGCCCCCGCCTCGAACTGGTAGAGCGGATCGACCGAGACCATCCGCCCGCCCCGGGCGGTCAGCTCGGCATTGGCGCTGGCCGGGCCATCACCGCAGCCGAGCAGGCGCCGGTCGAGGTCGGCGTCGGACAAGGCGAACATCTCGCGGTATTCCTCCAGGGTGCGCCCCCAGGGAACGATCTCGTCCAGTTTCATCGCCGCCGGCCTCCTCCCTCCGGTCAGGGCGCCGCGTGGGCGCTGGTCCAGACTCCATCCTCGAACGCGATGTAGGAATCGATCATCGAGCGGTAGATCCGCTCGATCAGATCGGGGTCGATCTCCTGCTCCCCGGCCAGGGCGCGCACCTTGACGATGATGTCCTCGATGCGGGCGTGATCGACCACCGCGTCGCGGTTCGGCTTGAGCTGCCCGGCCTGGCGGACATAGCCGGCCCGCTCGGCCAGCAGCGGAACGATGATACGGTCGAGGCGGTCGATGTTGGCGCGCACCTCGGCGAGCGAGCCGCAGGGAACAATCATGGAAAGGATCCTGTCAGTAGGCGTATTCGGAAAACAGCGGATCGACCTTGCCGCCCCAACGGTCGGCGAAGGCCTCCAGCATCTCCTCGGCGGCGGTGACGCCGTTGCGGGCGATGCTGTCGAGCGGGCTGAGGAAGATGCTCTCGTCCCGCCCGGATTCGTTATAACGGCCGCGCCGGCGCAGCCCCTCGGCCGCCAGTTCGATCATATCGATCGCCACGTCGCGCACGGTGCGGCCGGCGATGGTGGCGTCGAGCCCGAGCCGGGCGACGTCGTCGCGCAGCGCCTCGCGCTGCTGGCCGCTCCAATCCTTGGCCAGTTCCCACGCTCCGTCGAGCGCGACCGCATCGTACAGCAGCCCGGTCCACAGCGCCGGCAGCGCCACCAGCCGCCGCCACGGCCCGCCGTCGGCGCCGCGCATCTCCAGGAACTTCTTGAGCCGCACGTCGGGGAAGGCGGTGGTGAGATGGTCGCTCCAGTCGCCCAGCGTCGGCCGCTCGCCCGGCAGCGCCGGCAGCCGCCCGGCCATGAAGTCGCGGAAGCTCTGGCCGGCGGCGTCGATGTAGCGCCCGTCGCGGTAGACGAAGTACATCGGCACGTCGAGCATCCACTCGACGTAGCGCTCGAACCCCATCCCGTCCTCGAAGGCGAAGGGCAGACCGCCGGTGCGGGCCGGGTCGGTGTCGGTCCACACGTCGGCGCGGGCCGACAGCAGGCCCGAGGGCTGGCCGTCGATGAAGGGCGAACTGGCGAATAGCGCGGTGGCGACCGGCTGCAACGCCAGCGACACCCTGAGCTTGCGCACCATGTCGGCCTCGGAGGCGAAATCGAGGTTCACCTGCACCGTGCAGGTGCGCAGCATCATGTCGAGGCCCTTGCCCCCCACCCGCGGCATGTGGCGGCGCATGATGTCGTAGCGGCCCTTGGGCATCCACGGGATCTCGTCGCGGTGCCATTTCGGCTGGAAGCCGGTGCCGAGGAAGGCGATGCCGAGCGGCTCGGCCACCGTCTTGACCTGATCGAGATGGGTGGTGACCTCGGCGGCGGTCTGGTGCAGATCCGCCATCAGGCCGCCCGACAGCTCGAACTGGCCGCCCGGCTCCAGCGTCACCGAGGCCCCGGCCCCGTCGACCAGGGCGATCACCTGCCCGTTTTCCTCGACCGGCTGCCAGCCGAGGCGACAGAGCCCGTCGAGCAGCGCGCGGATGCCGCGCGGACCGTCATAGGGCAACGGACGCAGATCGTCGGTGGTGAAGGCGAACTTTTCGTGCTCGGTGCCGATCCGCCAGTCTTCGGCGGGTTTACAGCCGGCTTCGAGGGCCTCGACCAGTTGGCGCGTCCCGGTAACCGGCTCGGCGCTTGGCACCGCTGGGGCGGACATAAGGCAGGCTCCCGTTAGAGATGAACGGGGCTAGCAAACGACACGGGCGGCGCGGGCGTCAAGCGGCGAATCAATCCGGCCCCGGGCTGCATTAAGGTGTTGCGGAAAGACGGCCCGAGGGCTTAGGTCTGGCCTCGTTGTTTCCCGTCCCTCCGGTGTCCCATGATGAAGGTCATCCGCGCGAAGCTGCATGGCATTCGCGTCACCAATGCCGATCTCAACTACCACGGCTCGATCACCCTCGACCCCGAGCAGTGCGAGCTGGCCGGCCTCTATCCGATGGAATTCGTCGAGATCTGGAACAAGAATTCCGCCGCCCGCATCTCGACCTACGTCATTTTCGGTGAGCCCGGCTCGCGCTGCTGCATCCTCAACGGCGCCGCCGCCCGCACCTGCCAGAAGGGCGACGAACTGATCATCGCCGGGGCCGAGCTGATCGACCACCCCAAACGCCTCTACGAGATCAAGCCGCGCATCCTGACCTTCCTGCCCGACAATCAGATCGATCAGGTCCTCTATTACGATGTGTTCCAGAGCGACCGCCGCCCCTACGATTTCCGCATCGTCGATGCCGGCCGCCAGACCATCGAGAGCTGCCACACCTGGCCCAACGTCGATATCGCCGGCGTGCGCAAGTCGCTGAGCGACAAGGGCTGGAGCACGGACGAGATCGACGCCTTCCTGTCCCGCCATTTCTCGCTGTGACGGAGCCGGCGCGATGATTCCCTCCGCTCCGCGCCCCGCGATCGTGCTGCTATCGGGCGGCCTTG
The DNA here is from genome assembly GCA_039804805.1 of Pseudomonadota bacterium. Classification (GTDB taxonomy): domain Bacteria; phylum Pseudomonadota; class Alphaproteobacteria; order Rhodospirillales; family Magnetospirillaceae; genus Phaeospirillum. The sequence continues at coordinate 1,584 of JBDLVO010000371.1, read as the reverse complement.
ATTCCTCCACCGTGCTGGCGATCGCCCGCGCCGAGGGCTTCACCCCCTCGGCGCTGACCTTTCGTTATGGTCAGCGCCACTCGGTCGAGATCGACGCCGCCCGCCGCGTCGCCGCCGCCCAGGGCGTCGCCGACCACCGCATCGCCGATATCGACCTCCGCCTGTTCGGCGGCTCGGCCCTCACCGCCGACATCGCCGTGCCCAAGGGCCGCGATCAGGCGGAAATGGACCATGACGGCATCCCGGTGACCTACGTCCCGGCCCGCAACACCATCATGCTGTCCTTCGCCTTGGCCTTCGCCGAGGTGGTCGGCGCCGCCGATATCTTCCTCGGCGTCAACGCGGTCGATTATTCCGGCTATCCCGATTGCCGCCCGGATTACATCCACGCCTTCGAGGCGATGGCCAACCTCGCCACCAAGGCGGCGGTCGAGGGACGCCGGATGCGGCTGCATACCCCGCTGATCGACCTGACCAAGGCCGACATCATCCGCCGGGGCCTCGGCCTCGGGGTCGATTACGCCATCACCTCAACCTGCTACGACCCGGCGCCCGATGGTCGGGCCTGCGGGCAGTGCGATTCCTGCCGCCTGCGGTTGAAGGGCTTCGCCGAAGCTGGGCTAAGCGATCCGGCGCCCTACGTCGTCTGACGACAAAACGGGCGGCAAAGCTGTCGGTGGGCTGCCGCCCACACCCGCCCGGGGCGATGCCCCGGAACCCCCTTTTTGTTTAAAGGGGGGCGAGGAAATGGCCGCTTTGCACCTCATGACAGTCGATCAACGGGCCGGTGCGCTTTCTCGACAGCGGACGTTGCATCAAACGGCTGTGTCGGCCGCCGCGGGCATCTGGATCCTTGAAATGTAGAACTAAGTTATACATATTGGATCTGCGGCACGGGCAAGGGGAACGGCCGGCAGTGAAGATTTACAAGAGCAAGTGGTTTGTGCGATTCGCCAAGAGGGAGCGTATCGCCGACGACAAGTTGTGCGAAGCCATAGCGAATGCCGAAAAGGGCCTGATCGATGCGGATTACGGCGCCGGCTTGATAAAGCAGCGCATTGCCCGCCCGGGCGAGGGCAAGTCGGGCGGATACCGGTCGATCATCCTGTTCAAAAAGGGCGAACGGTCGTTTTTTATCTACGGCTTTGCCAAGAGCGATCAAGACAACATCGATAAAAGTGACGAACGCGATTTCAAGGAATTGGCCGCCGTGCTGCTGAATGCCTCGGATCAGCAGTTGGCGGATCTGGTGGAGAGCGGAAAGTTTCAGGAGGTTCATTACGATGGCCAGAACTAGGGCTTACAAGAGCGACGTGAAGGCAGCGATCCACGAGACCGCGCTGGACCTGCATGAGACCGGGCTCATTGACAAGCACACGATGCGCCGGTTCGACGAATCCTGCCTGACGCCGGTTCGAAAATTCACGGCCGAAGATATCCGTGCCCTACGCGAACGTGAACAAGTCAGCCAGACCGTGTTCGCCATGTATCTCAATGTCACCAAGGATTCGGTAAGCCAATGGGAGCGTGGCGACAAGCGACCTGCCGGCCCGGCGTGCAAGCTGTTGTCCATTGTCGCCGAGA
>JBDLVO010000370.1:0-2990 GCA_039804805.1 Pseudomonadota bacterium | reverse complement strand
CCCACGTCAAGCGCCTGAGAACTGATACCGTCCAAAATCAGTTTAATCAGCTCAGGCAATTGCGCCATAACGATAAGAGCAGGCTGCGCGACTCCATCCGGAGCAAATTTGATCTGCGGCTGTCGTGGAAAGGTGGCCTCTGTTGCTACCAAAACAGGGACAATCGGCAGATTATGGCTGCCTTTGTGAAAATTCTTAAGGTCGAGAGCATAGTCATGCACTTGTTCAATAGCAGACTGGGCAAAATGACCCGCCCCAACCTTAAATTCGATCACAAAAATGGCGCCGTCGATTAGCAGGACGACGTCGGCACGTTTCCCCATGCGCGGAATAACGAACTCGAGCAAAATATAACCACGCTCGAACCCGACCAAGGCCCGCTTCAGAAGATTGATCTCACCAAGCCAGGCGCCACGTTGTTGATGCTCGAGGGAAAATTCTTGGCTTCGAACCAGCGTTCCTAGGATTGATTCCTCATCTTTCCGCAGAAAATCCTCAACTGAGGCATGAAAGTAGGCCACCCGCATCGGCGCCTCACCGCATTGATTCTAAAATTATTTTCTAAAAAGCTACCCCCCTCGTTATAAGGCGGTAAAGCTTGCTCCACCGAAAAAGGGAACGGGGTCCAGGGGCCTTGCGGCCCCTGGCGGGTCCGGGCAGAGCCCGGAGAATCCTCCCCTCCTACTTCTCCAGCGCGGCGGCGATCGCCTCGACCGCCGCTTCGGCCTTGGCGGCGTCGGGGCCGCCGGCCTGGGCCATGTCCGGCCGGCCGCCGCCGCCCTTGCCGCCCAGCGCCTCGGCGCCGACCCGCACCAGATCGACCGCGCTGAACGTCGCGGTCAGGTCGGCGGTCACCGCCACCACCAGCGAAGCCTTGCCGTCGGCGGTGGCGGCCAGCGCCACCACCCCCGAGCCGATCTGCTTCTTGATCTCGTCGGCCATCCCCTTCAGGTCCTTGGCCGGCACCCCCTCCAGCACCCGGCCGGCATAGGTCACCCCGGCAATCGTCCGGGTCGCCGCGCCCTGGCCGCCGCCGGTGGCCAATTGCTTGCGCGCCTCGGCCAACTCACGCTCCAGCTTGCGGCGGTCGTCCAGCACCTGGGCGATACGCGCCGGCAGGTCGGCCGGGGCGATCCGCAGCGTCTCGGCGGCGCGGTGGAGCAGGTCCTCCTCCGCCTGGGCCCAGGCCAGGAACGCCGCCCCGGTCACCGCCTCGATCCGGCGGATGCCGGCCGCGACCGCGCTCTCCCCGACGATCTTGAAGCCGCCGATGTCGCCGGTGCGGCGGACATGGGTGCCGCCGCACAGCTCGACCGAGAAGGTCGGAGCCTCGCCGCCGCCCATCGTCACCACCCGGACCTCGTCGCCGTACTTCTCGCCGAACAGCGCCATCGCCCCGGCCTTGATCGCCTCGTCCTGGCCCATCACCTTGGTGGCGACGCCGGCATTGGCGCGGATCTGGCGGTTGACCTGGGCCTCGACCGCCCGCAATTCGCCCAGATCGAGCGCCTGATTGTGGGCGAAGTCGAACCGCAGCCGGTCGGGGCCGACCTGGCTGCCCTTCTGGGTGACGTGCTCGCCCAAAGTCTCGCGCAGCGCGGCGTGCAGCAGGTGGGTGGCGGAATGGTGGGCGCGGGTGGCGTCGCGCCGCTCGGCATCGACCACCAGCCGGGCATCGCTGCCGACCGCGAGGCGCCCGCTCTCGACCACGCCGCGATGGATGATCAGGTCGCCCAGCTTCTTCTGGGTGTCGGTGACGCGCAAACGGCCGGTGGCGGTCTCGATCACCCCGGTATCGCCGACCTGACCGCCGGACTCGCCGTAGAACGGGGTCTGGTTGACGATCACCGCCACTTCCAGCCCCTCGCTCACCTCGGCCGGCTCGGCGTTGGCGGCATCGACGAAGGCCAGGATCCGACCCTCGGCATCGGTGGTGTCATAGCCGAGGAACTCGCTGGCCCCCAGCCGCTCCTTGAGGTCGAACCACGCCCCCTCGGTCGCCGCCTCGCCCGAGCCGGCCCACGCCGCCTTGGCGCGCTGACGCTGCGCCTTCATCTCGGCATCGAAACCGTCGGTATCGACCGCGATCCCCCGCCCCTTCAGCGCGTCCTGGGTCAGGTCGAGCGGGAAGCCATAGGTGTCGTACAGCTTGAACGCCACCGCGCCCGCCAGCTTCTGGCCGCCGCCCAGCGCCGAGATCTCGTCCTCCAGCAGCTTCAGCCCCTTGTCGAGGGTGGCGCGGAAGCGGGTCTCCTCGGTCTTCAGCGTGTCGGTGATCGCCGCGCTGGCCCGCACCAGCTCGGGATAGGCCGACCCCATCTGCCGCACCAGCGCCGGCACCAGCCGCCACAACAGCGGATCGCGGCAGCCCATCATCTGGGCATGGCGCATCGCCCGCCGCATGATCCGGCGCAGCACATAGCCGCGCCCCTCGTTCGACGGCAGCACCCCGTCGGCGATCAGGAAGGCCGACGACCGCAGATGGTCGGCCACCACCCGGTGCGACACCCGGAACGGACCGTCGGGATCGGTGTTCGAAGCGTCGGCCGAGGCCTCGATCAGCGAGCGCAGCAGATCGACGTCGTAATTGTCATGCTTGCCCTGCAACAGCGCGGCGAGGCGCTCCAGCCCCATCCCGGTGTCGATGCTGGGCTTGGGCAGCGCGAGCCGGGTCTCCTTGTCGACCTGCTCGTACTGCATGAAGACGAGGTTCCAGATCTCGATGAAGCGGTCGCCGTCCTGGTCGGCGCTGCCGGGCGGACCGCCGGCGATCTTTTCGCCATGGTCATAGAAGATCTCGGAACAGGGACCGCACGGGCCGGTGTCGCCCATCGCCCAGAAATTGTCGGAGGTCGGAATGCGGATGATCCGCGAGTCCGGCAGACCGGCGATCTTCTTCCAGTGGCCGAACGCCTCGTCGTCGTCGTGGTAGACCGTCACCAGCAGCCGCTCGGCCGGAATGCCGAACTCGCGGGTGATCAGGGTCCAGG
>JBDLVO010000369.1:0-7891 GCA_039804805.1 Pseudomonadota bacterium | reverse complement strand
GGGTGCGGTCGAGCGCGGCGGCGGCGGCCACCGCCTTGGGATCGGGATGGGGTTGGAGCAGACGGAACCGGCAGCCGGGCGGCGCGCCCTCCAGCCGGATCGCATCCTTGGCCTCGGCGTGCAGCATTTCGATGAAGTAGGTCGGATCGAACACCGCGTAGGTCAGCGGCGCCGCCTGGGTCGGGGCGACCGGCTCGGCCAGCGGCGCGAGGAAGTCCATCCGCAGCCGGTGCCCTTCCATCCGCGCGCCGGCCGGCGGCGGCAGGGCCAGGGCGACCTCGCGCCCGCCGCTGCGCACCCGGGTGAAGTAACCATAGCCGGCGAGGTTGTGCATGATCCCCTTGATCAACCGGTCGATTCGGGCCGGATCGCCCTTGCCGACGGTGTCGGCGCTGTAGAACTCGTCGAACAGCCAGGATTCCTCCAGCCCGGTGACGGTGCCGTCGGCGGCGAAGCGGACCGCGACCGAAATGTCGATCCAGGCATGGGGGTGGGCCGCCGCTTGCCCCGGCGCCAGCGCCAGCAACGCCAGCGCCAACGCCGGGGCGACCCGGCGGCGGTCGATCGGGCTCAATTCTTCGCCATCGCCGCCACCAGCACGGCGACATTGTGCCGGAACATCGCCTCGTAGCCGGGGGCCGGGCCGTCGGCCGCCGACAGGGCGTCGGCATAGAGGGTGCCGCCGACCACCGCGCCGGCATCGTGGGCCAGGGCACGGATCAGACGCGGATCGGACATGTTTTCGAGGAACACCGCCCGCACCTTGGCCTGCTTGATCTGGCGCACCAGCCGGGCGACGTCGCGGCTGGTCGGCTCGGCCTCGGTGCTGAGCCCCTGGGCGGCGAGCAGGGTGACGCCGTAGGCCCGGCCGAAATAGCCGAAGGCGTCATGGGTGGTGATGATCCGCCGCTGCGCCTCGGGCAGGGTGGCGATCTGCGCCCGCACCCAGCCGTCGAGCTGTTCCAGCCGGTGGTCATAATCGGCGGCACGGGCGGTGATCGCCGCGCCTTGATCGGGCGCGGCGGCGGCCAGCGCCTGGGCGATGTTGGCGGCATAGCGCCGGCCGTTGGCGAGATCCTGCCAGGCATGGGGATCGGCCACCCGATCCTCCATCCGGGGGGTGACCCCGGCCGAGGCCACCACCAGCTTGCCGCGCGCCCCGGCGGCGGCGACCAGCCGGTCGAGCCAGGGTTCCAGCCCCAGCCCGTTGGCCACCACCAGATCGGCCTCGCTCAGCGCCTTGACGTTGGCCGGACTGGGCTCGAACAGATGGGCGTCGCCGTCCGGCCCGACCAGGGCGACCACCTCGGCCGCCGGCCCGGCGATCTCCTGGGTGATCCCGGCCAGGATCGAGAAGGTCGCCACCACCTTCAGCGGCCGCGCCTGCGCCGCCCCGCTTCCGCCGACCAGCGCCAGCAGCAGCACCGCCAGCACTATCCCCCGTCGCAGCATCTCGGTTCTCCCTTATGCAACCCATTCCGCAACGTTATAACATTACATCGGCCCGCTTGTGCAAGAGGCGCTGACGTGGGCTCCGCCCACACCCGCCAAGGGCCGCAGGCCCTTGGAACCCTTTGATGGTCGGACCCCGACACGCTTTTCAGCCTGGGCGCAAGCGTTCGTCGCGCGAAGGACCAGGGAACGGGTTCCAAGGGCCTTATGGCCCTTGGCGGGTGCGGGCGGAGCCCGCGTCCTCCCGTCGCCACGGCACCAGCAGCGCCTCGCCCTCGATTTCGGCGCGATGGGCACGGATGGCGTAGGCCTCGGCCAGCCGCGCGTCCGACAGCGCCACCGCCGGCGGCCCGGCCGCCAGCAGCTTCCCGCCGGCCAGCAGGGCGACGCGCGAGCAGAACCGCGCCGCCAGGGTCAGGTCGTGCAGCACCAGCCCGACCGACCGACCCGCCGCCGCCTGGGAAGTCAGCAGGTCGAGCACCGCGAGCTGGCGATGCGGGTCGAGCGCCGCCAGCGGCTCGTCGAGCAGCAGCAGATCGGCCTCGACCGCCAGCGCCCGCGCCAGCAGCGCCAGCGCCCGCTCGCCGCCCGACAGCGCGGTCAGCGCCCGCCCGGCCAACGCTTCGATCCCCACCGCCGCCAGCGCGCGGGCCACCGCCGCCCGCCCCGACGGCCGGTCGGCGTCGCCATGCGGCAGCCGCCCCAGCGCCACCGCCGCCGCCACCGGGATCGGCCAGGGCGCCTCGGCGCTTTGCGGCAGATAGGCGATCCGCCGCGCCCGCTCGCCCGCCGACCAGTCCGGCAATGGCCGCCCGTCGAGCAGCACCGCGCCGGCCCCCGGCCGGTCGAGCCCGACCGCGCAGCGCAGCAGGGCGCTCTTGCCGGCGCCGTTGGGGCCGACGATGCCGAGCAGTTCGCCCGGGGCCAGGGTCAGCGTAAGTCCGGCCAGCGCCGGCCGCCCGCCCCGGGTCAGCGCCAGCCCGCGCCACTCCAGCCGGCTCATGGCTGTTCCCCCCGCATCCGCAGCACCTGCGCCAGGAAGAACGGCGCCCCGACCAGCGCGGTGGCGACGCCGAGCTTCAGTTCCGGCCCGCTGGCCAGCGCTCGCACCCCGAGATCGGCCGCCAGCAGCAGCGCCGCCCCGCCCAGGGCGCTGACCCCGAGCAGCCGGCCGGGATCGTGGCCGACCCGGCCGCGCAGCAGATGCGGCACCACCAGCCCGACGAAGCCGATGCTGCCGCTGACCGCCACCGCCGCGCCGACGCAGCAGGCGGTGCCGACGATGGCCAGCAGCCGCAGCCGGACCAGATCGATCCCCAGCGACTGGGCCACCGCCTCGCCCAGCGCCAGCGCGCTGAGGCCGCGCCGGGTGGCGAACAGCAACGCCCAGCCGAGCAGGATCAGCGGCGCGGCCAGGCGCAGATGGCTCCACGAGCGGTCGGCGACCGAGCCGAGCAGCCAGAACATCATTTCGTAGGCGGCCAGCGGCGAGGGGGCGAGGTTGAGCGCCAGCGCGGTCAGGGCGACGGCGAAGCTCGACAGCGCCACCCCGGCCAGCAGCAGGGTCAGGCTGCCGGCGCGCCGCCCGGCCAGCGCCACCAGCAGCAAGGCGGCGAGCAGGCCGCCGGCCACCCCCCCGGCGGCCACCGACCACAACCCGAAATAGAACGCCAGCACCGCGCCCAGCGACGCCACCGCCGACACCCCCAGCACGCCGGGATCGGCCAGCGGATTGCGCAGCAACCCCTGCAACACCGCCCCGGCCAGCCCGAGCGAACCGCCGGTCAGCAGCGCCAGCAGGGTGCGGGGCAGACGGATTTCGACCAGCACGGTGCGGGCCAGCGCGGCGCGGGTCGGGTCGGCCGACCACAGATCGGTCGGCAGCAGCCGGGTGGTGCCGAACGACAGCGAGGCCACGGCCAGCAGCAGCACCAACAGCGCCAGCAGCGCCGTCAGCCCGTCGGGAAAGCGCGGCGGCCGGGTCATCGCGCCGCCGCCGCGATCAGGCCGGCCGCCTCGACCAGCGCCGGGTCGGGGCAGGCCCACAGCCGCATCGGCACGGTCAGGCGGCGGGCGCCGGTGGCGGCCAACGCCGGATGGCGCAGCAACTCGCCGGACTGGGACGGCGCCTCCTCGCCCATCGATTCGACCACCACCAGACCGGGCGCCGCCGCCACCAGCGTCTCCAGCGGCAGGGTGGCGAAGCCGGCCCGGCCGGCGGCGGCGGTGATGTTGGTCAGTCCGACCCGGGCGAACAGATCGTCGGCCAGGGTGCCGCGCCCGGCGCTCCAGCCGCCGGCCTGATAGATCGCGGCGGCGACCGGGCGGTCGAGGCGGGGCAGCCGGTCGAAGCCGGCCTCCATCGCCGCGATCATCGCTTCGCCATGGGCCGTCTCCCCCAGCGCGGCGGCCAGGGCGCGGATTTCGCCGCGCACGCCCTCCAGGCTGTTCGGGGTGCCGAGGCGGTGGACCGCAACGCCAAGACGCTCCAGCAGGGTGGCGGTGGCCGGGGCGTCGAACGCGCCGACCACCACCAGATCGGGATGAAAGGACAGGATCCGTTCGACCCCGCCCTCGGTACTCGGCAGGCCGCGCGCCGCCTCGGCCACGGTCGAGACCGCCGGGTCGGCGGCGAACGGGCTGACCGCCACCACCCGGTCGCGTCCGGCCAGGGTCAGCACCAGCCGGTCGGCGCACAGATTGGCCGAGACGATGCGGCGGGGGGGCTCCGCCAGCGCCGGCACCGTCAGCAGCAGGGCCAGCGTCAGCATCACTCCCAACCGCATCGTTCGTATCCTCAGTCGGTGTCGCAGGGCGCCGCCCTGCACCCGCCGGGGCCGCAAGGCCCCGGACCCCTGCTGTTAAAACGACAGGCCGAGCCGGCCGACCATGGTCCGCCCCGGCAGGGGGTAGGCGTTGGCCGCGCCATAGGTCGTGCTGCTGGCAATGGCGTAGTCGTAATAGCTCTGATCGAACAGGTTCTGCACCGCGAACGACCAGGTCACCGGCGCCAGTTCGCCGCCGACCCGCAAATCGACCACGGTATGCGGGCCGATCAGCGGCTGGAAATTGCTCTGGTCGTTGTCGGCGCGGCGATCGCCGACATAGCGGGCGTCGAGATCGACCACCACGTATTTCTCCCACGCGTCCCACGACAGCCCAGCCGAGCTGGTCCAGCGCGACACCAGCGGCACGTCCTTGTCCTTGTACACGCCGGCGGTGAATTTGGCTTCGGTATAAGCGAGGCCGCCCTTCAGCCGCAATTCGGGGGTCAGGCGGTAGCTGGCGGTCGCCTCGCCGCCATAGCGCCGGGTCGGATCGAGGTTGCGGTTGACCCCGCTGATCGGGTCGTAATGCAGTTCGTCGCGCAGCTCCATCACGTAGCCGCTGCCCTGCCAGTCGAACCGCCCGTGCTGGCCGCGCAGGCCGAGTTCGAGATCGCGCGAGGTCTGGGCCTTGAGGGCGAAATTGGTGCCCGAGCCCCAGGCGGTCGAGCCGACCCGTTCATCGACATTGGGCAGGCGCAGGCTGCGGCCGAGCCGGCCGAATACCGCCAGTTGCTCGGTCAGGCGGTGGTCGAGGCCGAGATGGAGGGCGTATTGGGTGTCGCTGTCCGACAGCGGGTTGCCGCCCGGGGTGATCGCCCAACTGGCCGAGGCATTGTCGGGATTGTAGCGATCGACCGCCGACAGCATCACATGCTCGATCCGGGCGCCGAACGACACATCGGTGTCGGGACGGACCGACAGGGTGTCCTGGAGGTATTCGGCCACGTTGTGCTGGCGCAGGTGGTAGGTGTGGAACGGCAGGTTGCCCTGATGCCACATCCGCCGCGAATCATAGAGCGAGTAGCTGTAATCGAGGCCGGCGGTCAGCCGGTTGGGCAGGCCGGCCAGACTGCCCTCGCCGTTGAGCCGGGGGGTGAAGGACAGGGTGGTCAGTTGGCGCTCGTTGTAGGTGTCGTAGACGCTGCCCCAACTGCTGAAGAAGGCGTCCTCCTGCTCCTTGTGCCGCACCCCGCCATCGACCACCAGTTCGAGGCCGGAGGCGAGATCGAAGCTGCCGCCCAGCGCGGCGTTGACCCCGCGCTTCTCGGCATGGTCGTAGGGGGTGGTGGTGCCGCGCCGCAGACCAAGCGTCAGCGCGGCCACGCCGACCGCCCCCGGCAGGCCGAGATGCTGATCATCGGCGCCGAGAGTGAGATACAGCTCGCCGCCGTCGAGACTCTGCCGCACCTCGCCCGAGATCGTGCGCTGCTTGAGGGCGTTGTTGTCGCGATAGCCGTCCGAGGTGATCTGGCTGCCGGCGACCGACAGCGCGGTGTCGCCGACCCGCTTGTTGACCCCCGCATTGGTCTCGCGATAGCCGAGCGAGCCGATCGCCCCCTCGATCCGCGCCGAATCCGGCGTGTTGGCGCCGTTCTTGGTGATGATGTTGATCACGCCGCCGACCGCGCCGTCGCCATACAGCACCGCCCCGGCATTGCCCCGGGTGATCTCGATCCGCTCGATGTTGGAACGCTGGATCGCCGACAGATCGACCGAGGACAGATCGACGTCGTTGAGGCGGCGGCCATTGACCAGGATCAGGGTGTTGGCGGTCGCGGCGGCGCCGAACCCGCGCATGTCGACCATCGCGTTGCTGCCATTGACCCCGCCGAACATCGTCTGCACCTGGATCCCCGGCACCCGGCCGAGGATGTCGGCCAGACTCTGCCCGGGCGAGCGTTCGATCTCGTCGGCGGTGATCACCGTGGTCGAGGCCCCGGTGATGCCCTCGCCCAGCCGGCTGGCGGTCACCAGCGTCTCGGGCAGCGGATCGGCGGCCTCGGTCCCGGCGGCCGGGGCGGCCGGGGCGGCGCCGATCGCGGCCAGGGTCAGCAGAAAGGTCAGGCCGGGTCTTCCCCGGCGCGCGGATTGCCCGCAAGCTCCCATCGGTCACGCTCCTGCGTTCGCGTCCCGGCCCGGCCGGACGACGCGTGGAAACGAATACCGATCGGAAGGCCATGACGGATCGGCCCGCGACGGGCTGGCCCGCAACGGGCCGCGCATTGGCCCCGATCCGGTCCAGCCCGGCGCCATGGGGGCGCAAGGGGACCGGCACGACATTGCTCGGGTCATGACGGGGGGAAGCCCGGCACGGCCTTCGTCTCGGCGTCGACGTCACCGCTGCGAAAGGCCGCTCCGTATGGGTCCACCGCCCACCGGTTGGGTGACTGTGCTGGCAGGTCTCCTGACTCGCGGGTCACCGCCCGTGGCGCCCGGCCTTCCCAGTTTCCCAGTGGCCATCATGGACGCGGGCTCGCCGCTCACAGTTGCGGGGACAGTCACGGATTGAGACCCGCCTGGGGCCGGCACCGTGTTCCCTCTTGCCTCCCCGGCGCGAACCGGGGAACCAGCATGTGCGTCGAAGATGAAACAGCCACCCCGCCCGGTCAAGTCGGTTTTCCCCATCCCCGCCCGTTCCACCCCGAGGCTTGCGTCCGCCCCCCGACCCATGCGAAACGCCCCGGCGATGGAAACGCTGTTCACCCTGGAAACCCGCCCCGGCTGGCTGATCGCCCGCTTCCCCGCCCGGTGGCGGCTGGCCGGCTGGAGCCTCAACCGCCCCGGTCTGACCACCACCGCCTGCGTGGCGTGGCTGGAAGTGGTCGATGCCGACCTGCCGCTCGGGGTCGATCCGCTCGACCTGCTCGACCGGCGGCTGGCGGCGGCCGGGCTCCAGGGCGCCGCCGGACTGATGACGGCGCGGACGCTCGACCGCTACCAGCAGGCCGCCGCCGGCAGCGGCCCCGACCGCGCCGAGGTGCTGCTGACCCTCGGCCTGACCAACGGCGCGGTGCTCGATCCCACCGGCCGGCCCCGCCCGGTGATGCCGCCGCCGCCCGCTGCGGTCGGCACCATCAACCTGCTGGCGGCGCTGGCCCAGCCCTTGAGCGACGGCGCGCTGCTGGAGGCGCTGGCCCTGGCCGCCCAGGCCCGCACCGCCGCCCTGCTGGCCGAGGACGGCCGCATCGTCGGCACCGGCACCGACTGCATCCTGCTCGCCTGCCCGCCGGCGGCGGCGCCCTGCCCGTTCGCCGGCCTGCACACCGCCACCGGTCAGGCGCTGACCGAGGCGGTCTATCAGGCCACCCGCGCCGCCCGCCGGGTGTGGGAGGCGGAAAATCCCACCACCCTGGCGGCGTCGCGCCGGCTATGATCCCCTCTTCCCTGCCCCGAGAAAGGCTTTCCCGATGGCCCACCCGCCCCGCAAGACCCTGCTGCTGATCGGCATCGGCCCGGGCGACCCCGACGCGCTGACCCTGGCCGCCGTCAAGGCGATCCAGCAGGCCGACCTGTTCTTTTTCCTCGACAAGGACGGGCCGGGCACCGAGTCGCTGATCCGCTTCCGCCAGGACATCCTCGACCGCCACCGCGACGGCCGGCCCTACCGCGTC
>JBDLVO010000368.1:0-2786 GCA_039804805.1 Pseudomonadota bacterium | reverse complement strand
CCATCTGTCCGGCACCGCCGGCCAGAGCTTCGGCGCCTTCCTCGCCAAGGGGGTGACGCTGGAGCTTGAGGGCGAAGGCAACGACTATGTCGGCAAGGGCCTGTCGGGCGGCACCATCGTCATCTATCCGCCCAAGGTGTCGTCGATCGTCGCCGAGGACAACATCATCGTCGGCAACACCGTGCTGTACGGCGCGATCAACGGCCAGAGCTACTTCCGTGGCGTCGCCGGCGAACGCTTCGCCGTGCGCAATTCCGGCGCGGTGGCGGTGGTCGAGGGTGTCGGCGATCATGGCTGCGAATACATGACCGGCGGCTGCGTCGTGGTGATCGGCCCGACCGGCCGCAACTTCGCCGCCGGCATGTCGGGCGGCGTCGCCTACGTGTTCGACACCGCCGGCGATTTCGCCAAGCGCTGCAATCAGGCGATGGTCGAACTCGAGCCGGTCGCGGCCGAGGAAGCGATCGCCTGCGGAATCGACGGCCAGTGCGGCGACCTCGAGGGCCATGGTCTGGTCGAGCTGCTGCGCGACATGACCCGGGACGACGCGATGCGGATCAAGACCCTGCTTGAGCGTCACCTCGCCCTCACCGGCAGTGCCCGGGCCGAGGAGATCCTGCGGACCTGGACCACCAGCCTGCCGAAATTCGTCAAGGTGATGCCGGTCGATTACCGGCGCGCCCTGGAAGAGATGCAAAAAGCCCAGCAGCCCAAGCTGGCCGTGGCGGGAGGACGCTGAGATGGGCAAGCCGACCGGATTCAAGGAATTCGACCGCAAGACCCCGAGCTATCAGCCGGCGGCGGAGCGTGTCCGTCACTACAACGAGTTCACCCTGCCGCTCGAAGCCGACGAGCTGACCCGGCAGGGCGCCCGCTGCATGGATTGCGGCGTGCCGTTCTGTCACCAGGCCTGCCCGGTCAACAACATGATCCCGGACTGGAACGATCTGGTGTATCGGGGCCGGTGGCGGGAGGCGCTCGCCGTGCTCCATTCCACCAACAATTTCCCCGAATTCACCGGGCGGATCTGCCCCGCCCCGTGCGAGGCGGCCTGCACCCTCAACCTCACCGACCAGCCGGTGACGATCAAGAACATCGAGTTCTCGATCGTCGAGCGCGGCTGGGCCGAGGGCTGGATCGTCCCCGAGATCGCCCAGCGCCGCAGCGGCAAGAAGGTGGCGGTGGTCGGGGCCGGCCCGGCCGGCCTCGCCGCCGCCCAGCAACTGGCCCGCGCCGGCCATGACGTCGTCCTGTTCGAGAAGAACGCCAAGGTCGGCGGCCTGCTGCGCTACGGCATCCCCGACTTCAAGCTCGACAAGGGGGTGATCGACCGCCGCGCCGCCCAGATGCAGGCGGAAGGGGTCGAGATCCGCGCCAACACCCTGGTCGGGCGCGACATCGGCGCCGAGGCTCTGGTCGCCGGCTTCGACGCGGTGCTGCTGACCGGTGGCTCCGAGCATCCGCGCGATCTGCCGGTGCCGGGCCGCGCGCTGAACGGGGTCCATTTCGCGATGGAGTTCCTCGCCCAGCAGAACCGCCGCAACAGCGGCGAGCCGGTCGGCGTCGCCGACATCCTCGCCACGGGCAAGAAGGTGGTGGTGATCGGCGGTGGCGACACCGGCGCCGATTGCGTCGGCACCTCCAACCGCCAGGGCGCGGCCTCGGTCACCCAGATCGAGATCATGGCCCGGCCGCCGGAGAAGGAAGACAAGCTGGTCACCTGGCCGAACTGGCCGTACAAGCTGCGCACCTCCTCGTCGCATGACGAGGGCTGCGCGCGGCGCTGGTCGGTCGGTACCGTCCGCTTCACCGGCGAGAACGGGCGCCTGACCGGGCTCGACTGCACCGAGGTCGATGCCAAGTTCCAGCCGATCCCCGGTACCGAGTTCCATCTCGAGGCCGATCTGGTGCTGCTGGCGATGGGCTTCGTCCATCCGGTCCATGCCGGCCTGATCGACGGGCTCGGCATCGCCAAGGACAAGCGCGGCAACGTGCAGGCCGACACCGAGGGGTATCAGACCTCCAATCCCAAGGTGTTCGCGGCGGGCGACATGCGCCGGGGGCAGAGCCTGGTGGTGTGGGCGATCCGCGAAGGGCGTCAGGCCGCCCGTGCCGTCGATACGTGGCTGATGGGGTCGAGCGCGCTGCCGCGCGTCTGACCGTAGGGGAACCGGGCTCCGGCGGGGGAACCGTCGGGGCCCGTTTTTCGCGGGCTTTGCCCGCACCCACACGCGGGCTTTGCCCGCACCCACCAGGAACCTGAGGTTCCTGGACCTCCCTGACCGGGAGTCCGCGACGATGACCGATGATCCTCTGACCCTTGATGTGCGCGGGCTGGCCTGTCCGCTGCCGGTGCTGCGCGCCAAGAAGGCGCTCGACCGGATCGAACCGGGCGCGGTGCTGACCGTGCTCGCCACCGATCCCGGCGCGCTGCGCGATTTTCCCTCCCTCTGTCAGCAGACCGGGCATCTCCTGCTCGAGTCCGGGCAGGAGGGGGAGGTCTACCGCTTCCGGATCCGGCGTAAAGACTGAGCCCGGACCAGGGCGGGGAAACGAGGTCGCGATTTTGATCCCATCCCGCCCGCCCGGCGCCTCCTATCTCCCCGCGCTCGACGGATTGCGCGGCTTCGCCGCCGCGATCGTCCTCTTCAGCCATTTCAGCAACGCCTTCAATCTGTGGGACCGGTTGTTCGGTGCCGGAGCGGGGCAGCACGGCGTGTTGCTGTTCTTTGTTCTCAGCGGCTTCCTGATCGCTCACCTCCACCTCGGCCAATCGGCCGGACCGG
>JBDLVO010000367.1:0-2672 GCA_039804805.1 Pseudomonadota bacterium | reverse complement strand
GGAACAGGAAGTCGATCCCCTTGGTGTTGTCGGCGATCACCTTGTCCTTGTGCGCCATCATCGCCGCGAGGTCGAAGCTGACCCCCTCGGTGGCGATACCGAACACGCCGAGGCCATGGGCGGCGGTGTGATAATGGTGCGAGGCGGCCAGCAACGCCTTGGAGGGGATGCAGCCGACATTGAGGCAGGTACCGCCGAGCGCCGGCCGCTTTTCGACGCAGGCGACCGACATCCCCAACTGGGCGGCGCGGATCGCGGCGACATAGCCGCCGGGGCCGCCGCCGATCACCACCAGATCGAACGAGGTTGCGGCCATCGCTCAGACCTCCAGCAGCAGGCGGGAGGGATCCTCGATCCCGTCCTTGACCCGCACCAGGAACGACACCGCCTCGCGGCCGTCGATGATGCGGTGGTCGTAGGACAGGGCCAGATACATCATCGGCCGCGCCGCGATGCTGCCGTCGGGCATCACCATCGGCCGCTGCTGCACCTTGTGCATGCCGAGGATGCCCGATTGCGGCGGGTTGAGGATCGGGGTGCTCATCAGCGAGCCGTACACCCCGCCATTGGAAATGGTGAAGGTGCCGCCGGTCAGGTCGGTCATCGTCAGCTTGCCGTCGCGCGCCTTCTTGCCGAGCGCGGCGATTTCCTGCTCGACCCCGGCGAAGGACAGCGCATCCGCCCCGCGCACCACCGGCACCACCAGACCCTGCGGGGTGCCGACCGCGACGCCGATATCGTAGTACTTCTTGTAGATCAGTTCGTCGCCGTCGATCTCGGCATTGACCGCCGGCCATTCCTTCAGCGCGGCGACGCAGGCCTTGACGAAGAACGACATGAACCCGAGCTTGACCCCGTGCTTCTTCTCGAAGCCGTCCTTGTAGCGGTTGCGCAGCTCGAACAGCGCGGTCATGTCCACCTCGTTGAAGGTGGTCAGCATCGCCGCGTTGTTCTGCGCCGCCTTCAGCCGCTCGGCGATGCGCTGGCGCAGCCGGGTCATCTTGACCCGCTCCTCGCGCCCGCTGGCCGGCGCGACGGCCGGCGCCGCCAGCGCCGACAGCACGTCGCCCTTGGTGACCCGGCCGCCCTTGCCGCTGCCGGCGAGGCCGGCGGTGTCGAGCCCGGCATCGGCGGCGATCTTGCGCGCCGACGGCATCGCCGGCGGGGCGACGGCGGCGGCCGGCGCCGGGGCGGGAGCGGGAGCCGGGGCCGGCGCGGCGGCGGCAACCGGGGCGGCGACCGTACCGGCGGCGCCGGCCTCGATCGCCCCCAGCACCGCGCCGACGGCGACGGTGGCGCCGACGGCGACGGCGATTTCCGTCAGCACCCCGCCGGCCGGGGCCGGCACCTCGACGGTGACCTTGTCGGTTTCAAGCTCGACCAGGATCTCGTCGGCTTTGACGGCCTCGCCGACCGCCTTGAACCATTTGGCGACGGTGGCCTCGGTGACGGATTCGCCCAGCGTGGGCACCAGGATCTGGGTAGACATGGCAAGCTTCCCTTGGAACGATGTTTCTTGTCAGGCGTGCAGGCGCGACAGCTTGGTGGCGCGGCGGAACGGTTGCGGCAATTGGGTGAGATCGCCGGCCAGCGCGCTCTCGACGATCCATTGCTGCTCGGCGGCGTGGTTCTTGTAGAGCCCGGTCGCCGGCGAGGCCGCCGCCTTGCGGCCGCAATAGACCGCGCGCTTGGCCTGGATGTCGGATTCCTCGCAGATGAACTCGATGCGGCGATCGACGAACATCCACGGCCCCATGTTGGCCGGCTCTTCCTGCACCCACACCAACTCGGCGTTGGGATAGCGGGCCAGTTCCTTCTTCACCGCGTCCTTCGGCCAGGGATAGAGCTGCTCGACCCGGATGATCGCCACGTCCTCGATCCCCCGCGCGATGCGGGCCTCGAGCAGGTCGTAATAGACCTTGCCCGAGCAGAGGATGACGCGGCGGATCTTCTCGTCCGGCACCAGATGCAGCGCCTCGGGCAGCACCCGGTAGAAGCGGGTGCCGGACTGGAACTGGTCGAGGTCGGAGATGCACATCTTGTGGCGCAGCAGCGATTTCGGCGTCATCAGCACCAGCGGCTTGCGGTAGTTGCGGCGCAACTGGCGGCGCAGGACGTGGAAGTAATTGGCCGGAGTCGAGACGTTGCAGACCTGCCAGTTATCCTCGGCCGAGAGCTGGAGGTAGCGCTCCCACCGCGCCGAACTGTGCTCGGGGCCCTGGCCCTCGAAGCCGTGCGGCAGCAGCAGCACCAGCCCCGACATCCGCAGCCACTTCGATTCGCCCGAACTGATGAACTGGTCGATGATCACCTGGGCGCCGTTGGCGAAATCGCCGAACTGGGCCTCCCACATCACCAGGGCGTTGGGCTCGACCTGGGAATAGCCGTATTCGAACGCCAGCACCGCCTCTTCCGACAGCGGGCTGTCGATCACCTCGAAGCGGGGCTGATCGGGCCTGAGATGGTTGAGCGGCTCGTGGCGCGCCTCGCTGTCCTGATCGACCAGCCGGCAATGGCGCTGCGAGAAGGTGCCGCGCCCGCAATCCTGACCGGACAGGCGGACCTGATTGCCTTCCAGCAGCAGGGTGCCAAAGGCCAGCGCCTCGGCGGTGGCCCAGTCGATGCCGCGCCCGGTCTCGATCGCCTCGCGCTTGGCGTCAAGCTGACGGGCG
>JBDLVO010000366.1:0-5345 GCA_039804805.1 Pseudomonadota bacterium | reverse complement strand
TGGCCGAGCGTTGGCGGCCCGATCGCGACGCCCATTTTTCGAGCTGGCTCTATCGGGTGGTGCTCGATGCCAGCCTCGACCGCCGCCGCTTGTCCCCGGCCGGGGCGGCGCCCGCCGGGCTCGATCTGGTCCAGGCCCGCCAGCGCGACCACGTCATCGCCGAATCCCTGGCCGAGATTCCCGGTCGCCAGCGCGCCGCGCTCGCCCTGCATTATTTCTCCGACCTGTCGGTGCCCCGGGTGGCCGAGGTGATGGACCTGCCGATTGCCACCGTCGAAACCCTGCTGCTGCGCGGCCAGCGCGCCTTGCGCGTGGTGTTGGCCCGGCGCGGCGTCGCCGGGATGGGCGACGTGACCTGACCCGACCGGAGCGATGAGGCGGCCGCCGCCCGCGCGGCAGGCATCGCCGCGCGGACGATGCCTAAAACCCGGGCGGGCGGGATTCGCCCCGCAAAACCGCCGATCCCACCCGGTTTTCCACCGTGTTGCCCACCAAAAATGGGGAAAGAGTCCCGCGTCGCGCCATGCCATCCCCGGGGACGGGACGGCGGGTCTGGGGTGCCCAAATATTGGGCGGCGGCGGGATCGCCAGGGAAACTGCCGATCTCATGTGGTTTTCCACAGGTTTCCCCACGAAAAATGGGGATGAGTTCCGCTTTTCCCACCGATCCCGTCCTCCCAATTGTTGCTGTTGGGCGGGGGATTACGACAACATCGGGGATAGGTGCCTCGCATCGGCGGGCTACAGCGGCGGCGTGACCGGGGATTCGGTCCGCAGCGGGCTGGCGGCCAGCGGGATCACCGCGCGCGACAGTTCGGTCGAAACCATCGTCCCCGGCCGGCCCGGCGCCTCGCACGAGGCCGAGCGCAGCCGCAGAGCCAGATCGTGGCCGAGCGGGCGGTCCCAGTCGAACAGGGTGCATTGTTCGCCGCCGGCCCCCACCGCCACGCCGTCGGGGCGGGCGGGGTAATTGCCGAACTCGCTGCCGAGGCCATGGCCGACGGCGATCGGCGGGTCGGCGGAGCGGGCAACCGGTTGCCCCCAGCCGGGGGCGGGGCCGGAGCCGGCGCAGCCCGACAGGGTGATGGTCAGGGCCAGCGCGGTGGCGGCGCAAGCGGTCAAGGCTTTCATCGCGGCCTCCTCTTCTTTCGAAGGCGGAGATGAATCCTGGGCCGGCAATGCGGCCTTTTCGTGGCGACGGCGCGGGGGGTCAGAACCCGTCGCCGATCTCCGCGTCCATTTCCTCGTCCTGGCTGATGAAATTGGCGCAGGCCGAACAGGGCAGGGCGCCGGCCAGATCGATCTCGTCGAGCAGGTTGCGGCGCGGCACCGGGTAGCCGGCCGGCTTGGCCGGAATCGCCTTCAGCCGGGCGATCTCCGGCGCGGGCAGGCCGCGCGCCTCGGCCCCCGCCACCAGCAAGGCGAGGTATTCCCGGCTGGGCGGCGCCGGCGGGCCGAGATGATCCGGCTTGTGCATCAGCGCCTCCTGCATCAGCCCGTCGCGGTCGATCACCTCGACCGGGAAGTGAAAGGCGCTGCCGGTGCCGCTGAACCGCACCCCCAGCCACAGGTCGATCCGTTCCGAATCCTCGGCGTCGAGCCAGTACAGCGCGCCGTACAGGGCCTGTCCCGGCGCCGCCACCACCGTCGCCTCGGCCCCGTCCCAGCGCTTG
The DNA here is from genome assembly GCA_039804805.1 of Pseudomonadota bacterium. GTDB lineage: Bacteria > Pseudomonadota > Alphaproteobacteria > Rhodospirillales > Magnetospirillaceae > Phaeospirillum. The sequence goes on along the minus strand of JBDLVO010000366.1, from coordinate 3,672 downwards.
CTGTAGCCGCGAAAGGCGAGGGCGTGGTCGGGCAGGGTGGCGAGGCCGAAATAGCGCGGGTTGCGGCAGCGCTGGGCGATTACCTCGGGGTGAAGGTCGAGGCCGTAGAGGAAATAGAGCAGCTCGGGCAGATCCTCGCCGCTCGCGGCCGGCAGGGCGTCGCCGTCATCCCCGTTCATGCCGGACGCTCCGCGCCGGGGCGGGGGCGGACCACCACATGCAATCCGGCCCCGGCCGCCTCGGTGGTGGCGGTCAGGCCCAGTTCGGCCAGGGTCGGCCCGAACCAGCGCGGCAGGTGGTCGCAATCGAGTTCGAGCCGTTCGAAGCCGCCGCGATGCAGGAACGGCAGCAGGATGTCGCGCGAATTGAGCCCGGCGCCGCCGGCCAGCGCGGCGGCGAGGTCGAGGCGATAGCGGCCGCCGCCCAGCGCCTCGGGCTCGGGCAGGGTCGGCAGGTCGAGGCCGATCGGGCGGGAGGGGCCGCCCCCGCCGCCACAGCCGCCGCCACAGCCGCCGCCGCCGCCGCTGGCGACGGTGCCGCAGGCCTCGGCGCTGGCGCAGGCCTCGGCCTGGGCGGCCGCCTCGGCCTCGGCGCGGGCCCGTTCCTGGCCGGCGATCTCGTCGAGCAGGGCCTTGGCGTAGCCGTCGCTGCTCCAGCAATGGAAGCCGAAGGATTCAAGCAGGGTGGGCAGGATCCCGGTCAGCCCGTCGGCCAGCAGCACCCGGCAGTCCTGGAGTTCGGGCAGGGCGCACAGCTCGCGCAGGCAGGCCTTCATTCCACCCAGGCCCAGGGCGGGATCGACGGTGAGGGCGAAGGCGCCGATTTCGGCCCAACATTCGCCCTGGCTCTGGTAGACCCGGAGCGACCCGGGAGAAAACAGCCCGGTGACGTTGCCGGACTGATCAACATAGGCGGCGATCTTCATGGCGGCGACCTTTCCTGCCGAAGGCGGGGGGGAAGAAGGGTCACGGGGTCCGGGGCCTTGCGGCCCCGGCGGATGTGGGCGGAGCCCACATCCCTTTTCCCCGGGATCTCACCAGACGTTGAGGATCCACTCGCGGCTCTTCTTGTACTCCATGTCGGTGAACAGGGCGTTGGCCATCGCCTCGGCCAGCCAGATCGCGCCGTTGTAGCCGACCACCGGGTGACGGTAGTGACCGGCGCGGTCGTAGGTCGGGAAGCCGACCCGGACCAGCGGGATCTGGTAGTCGATCGAGACGAAGCGGCCCTTGGAGTGACCGAGGATCAGGTCGTATTCCTGGCCCTTGTTCTTGATGCGGTCTTCCAGTTCCCACAGATCGGCGTTGGTGATGATCTCCATCTCGTGGGTGACGTTTTCCTGCAACGCCTTGAGCCGGGGATCGTCGGCATAGCCGGGGTTCTCGTCGCCGATCAGCAGCAGCTTCGGCTTCATGCCGAGGTCGAGGCAGAACTCGGCCAGGCCGATCACCAGATCGGGGTTGCCGTAGATCGCCACCTTCTTGTCGGCCAGGAACATGTGGGCCAGATCGGTGATGGCGTCGATGGCGATGCCGCGTTCCTTGACCAGCGAGGCCGGGATCGGCTTGCCGGTCATCGCCTTGAGGTTGGCGAGGAAGGTGTCGGTGTTGCGGATGCCGATCGGGCTCGGCCCGATCACCGCCGGCACGTCCCAGCGCTTTTCCAGGTACTTGGCGGCCGCGCCGCCCTCATAGCGGTTGAGCGCGATGGTGCCCTGGGCGTCGGCGGTCTCGATCAGGTCCTGGATGGTGGTGTCGCCATGCGAGACGACGTCCTTGGTCGGCGCCAGCGGCGAGTCGAAATTCTCGATTTCGAACAGCACGTTGGCTTCGATGTCCATCTCGGACAGGATGTGCTTCAGCTCCTTGCAGTCGCCCGGATTGACCCAGCCGGTGATCAGGTTGATCTTCTGGCTGGGCTTGTTCTTCTGCGAGAAGTACTTGACGAAATCCCGCACCGCGACGTCGTAGCCGCTGACCATCGAGCCGACGAAGGACGGGGTGTGCACCGGGATCAGATGGACCTCGCGGCCCGGATACTTTTCCTTCAGCAGCCCGTTGTTGAGCTTGGTGACCACGCCGTCGACGTCGTCGCCGATCACCTCGGTCGAGCAGGTGGTGATGATCGGGATGATCTTGACGTGCGGATAGCGCATCAGCAGCACGTCGACGCCTTCCTCGACCCGGTTGAGGGCGCCGAACACCGCGCCGTCCTCGTGCACCGAGGAGGAGGCGATCTCGAAGCTCTCCTTGAGGTGCTGCGAGATCAGCAGGCGGACGAACATCACGCAGCCCTGGCCGCCATGGACCAGACCGATGCAGTCCTTGATGCCGATCGAGGCGTACTGGGCGCCGGCGGGCTGGCAGGTGAAGATCGGGTTGATGGTGCCGATCCGCTCCTTGAGCTTCAGTTCACAGGACATGGGGGGCCCTCCTAGTACTTCTGATCGGTGAGTTCTTCGTTGAGCGACCCGTCGATGGTGACGAAGTCGAGCCGCTCATGCAGGGCCTTGATCAACGCCTTGATCTCGTCCTTGGACATCGCGTTGATCCAGGGATAGTCCTTGCGATAGGCCTCGGCCAGCCAGTAGGCGTCGACATGGTAGCAACGGTCGTGCGGGGTGCTGAGATCGACCTCCTCACCGCACAGCAATTGTGCCGTCTTCTTGAGGATTTCCTCGTTCTGGCGTCGGCGGTCCCAGGCGCGGGAATGGAACTGCCACAGGCAATTCTTCATGATGCAGTCGAGAAGCTGCTCGACCCGGTCCTTGCTCAGTTCGTTCATGGGGTCAGCTCCTTATTCGGCCGCATCGGCCTTGCGCGGGAACTCGGGATAGGTCCGCGAGCGCAGGTCTTTGACGAGGTCATACTTACCGGTGTACTCGGACAGGCTCGGATCGTTGGCGACCGCGGGCTCAAGGGTGGCGTCGGCCAGCATCCGGGTGGTGGCGAAGCCCCGGTCGGTCGGGATCTCGTCCTTGCTGATGTCGAGCGCGGCCAACTGGTGGATCGGCGAGTAGATGCCGTTGTAGATGTCGCGGGCGAAGCGGACCCAGCCCTCGAAGCCCTTGTAGGGGCCGTTGTGGTAGGCGTGGGCGTTGAGGTAGGGCACGCCGACCTTCTTGGCCACCTCGCCCGGGCGCTTGCCGGTGAAGATGATGTCGGGCTTCAGCATCTCGAGCGCTTCGTAGCCCTCAAGCTCGTTGGGATCGTCGATCGCCAGCGCGCCTTCGCCGCAACGGGCGATGCCCTTCTCCATGTCGCCCTGGTGGCCGAACTTGGTGTAGACCGACACCACCTTGACGCCCATTTCCTCTTCGATGACGTGGGCCCAGTGCCACAGCTTCGAGCCGCCCGGCCACAGGCAGACCTTCTTGCCCTTCAGGCGCTCCTTGTACCAGTCGAGCTGGGGCTTCCACTTGGCGGTTTCCTCGGCGATGATCTTCTCGGCGCGGTCCTCGATGCCGAAGAACATGCCGACCTTGCGCAGCGAGGCCGACAGCGGGGCGAAGCCGAAGCCGTCGATGTCGAGGCGCGGAATGCCGTAGCGGACGCGCAGCTCGTTGCAGATGTATTCGGCCGAGCGGGCGCATTCGAGCACGTTGAGCTGCGCCTTGTGCATCGCGCGCAGATCGTCATAGGAGCCGTTGCCGGTGAAGGTGGAGAGGATCTG
>JBDLVO010000365.1:0-8486 GCA_039804805.1 Pseudomonadota bacterium | reverse complement strand
GGGCCCCCCCGCGAAGCCCGCCGCGCCCGCAGCCAGCCGGCGAGACCGGGCCGTTCCTCCAGCGCCGCCTGCATCGACCCGCCCCGCCCGAGCAGATGATCGCCGAAGCCGACGATCATCCGGTTGGGATCGGCGCCGGGGCGGCGGCGGCGCAACAGCCGGAGGGCACGACGCTCGCCGCCGGGCATGCGCTGGCACAGCAGCAGATAGGCGGCGGCGGCGCTGCGGCTGAAGCCGGCCCAGCAATGGATCAGCACCCGGGGCTGGCGCGGCAGGCCGGCGCCGAACTCAAGGATGGCGCGGGCATGGCCGGCGGCGGGATAGAGGGCGCGCTCGGCCGGGCTGAGCCAGGACGCCTGTCCGGGCGGCAGGTCGCGCACGTCCCAGAAGCTGAGCCGCAGCACCCGGGTGCTGGCGGGGAAGGCCGGCAGATGCGGGCTGGTGGGATCGGTGATCGAGATGGCGTGGGTGGGGGCGAAGCGGCCGAGGGCGGCCGGAAGCTCGGCCAGCCCGCACAGGGCGAAGGCGAAAGGGGATCGGTCACCAAGCATGACGGCGCGCGAGACCCGAGGCGGTGGAGGTGTCGGACCGAGATGTACGCCGATCCGCCCCGTCGCCGCAAGCGCCACCGCCGCACGGCAGGGTAACCCTATTTGAAGAAGCGGGCCCCGCCCGCACCCGCCACGGGCCGCAAGGTCCCTGGATCCCATTCCAGGTCGAGAGGGGCGCGGAGCTTGACTCGGCGCCCGCGCCGCCCCTATGGTCGGCGCCCGGACCGCAGTCGCCCTGCGCCCCGCCGCACCGTCGCCCTTCGCGCCGTCTCCGGTCCGTCACGCCGCATCACCCGCGCCGTTTTCTCCCTTCGCCGGCCCAGAAAGGCCCCTTGCCCGCATGGATCTTCTCCCTCCCGACCACCCCCTCGCCCGGGCCCTGGCCGAACGCGCCTATACCGACCTCACCGCCGTGCAGAGCGCGGTGCTCGCCCCCGAGGCAGCCGGGCGCGATCTGCTGGTGTCGGCCCAGACCGGGTCGGGCAAGACGGTGGCCTACGGCCTCGCCCTCGGCGACACCCTGCTCGGCGAGGCGGCGCTGCTGCCGCCGGCCGGGGCGCCGCTGGCGCTGGTGGTCGCCCCCACCCGCGAGCTGGCGCTCCAGGTCCATCGCGAGCTGTCCTGGCTGTACCGCCCGGCCGGCGGCATCGTCACCTCCTGCGTCGGCGGGATGGACCCGCGCGCCGAACAGCGCCGCCTCGCCCAGGGATCCCACATCGTCGTCGGCACCCCGGGCCGGCTGCGCGACCATCTCGAACGCGGCGCGCTCGACGTCACCGCCCTCCGCGCGGTGGTGCTCGACGAAGCCGACGAGATGCTCGACATGGGCTTTCGCGAGGATCTCGAGGCGATCCTCGACGCCACCCCGGCCGAGCGCCGCACCCTGCTGTTCTCGGCCACCCTGCCCAAGGAAATCGTCGGGCTGGCCCGGCGCTATCAGCGCGACGCAATGCGGATCGCGCTGGCCGCCGGATCCCAGGGCCACGCCGACATCGAACACCGCGCCGTCCGCATCGCCCCGACCGAGACCGAGCATGCGGTGGTCAACCTGCTGCGCTATCACGATTCGCCCACCGCGATGGTGTTCTGCGCCACCCGCGAGGCGGTCAACCACCTCCAGGCCAGCCTGCTCGAACGCGGCTTCGGGGTGGTGGCGCTGTCGGGCGAACTGAGCCAGAGCGAGCGCAACCGCGCCCTCCAGGCGCTGCGCGACGGCCGCGCCCGGGTCTGCGTCGCCACCGACGTCGCCGCGCGCGGCATCGACCTGCCCAGCCTCGATCTGGTGATCCACGCCGAACTGCCCCGCACCGCCGAGACCCTCCAGCACCGTAGCGGCCGCACCGGCCGGGCCGGGCGCAAGGGAATCAGCGTGCTGCTGGTACCGCTGTCGCGCCGCCGCCGCGCCGATCTGCTGATCCAGTCGGCCGGGATCCAGGTGGCCTGGGGCGCGGTGCCGACCGCCGACGACATCCACGCCCTCGACCAGCAGCGCCTGCTGGCGGCGCCGTTCCTGAGCGAGGAGCCGGCCGAGGAAGAACGGGCGATGGCCCAGGCCCTGATCGAGACCCATCCCCCCGAGGCGATCGCCGCCGCGCTGGCCCGGCTCTACCGCTCGGCCCTGCCGGCGGCCGAGGAGGTGTTCGATCCCGGCCCCGATCTGCCGGCGCGCGGCCACCGCGAGGGCCGGCCGCCGCGCGAGGAAACGAGCGAGCGGCCGATGGTGTGGTTCCGGCTCAACATCGGCCGGCAGAAGAACGCCGATCCGCGCTGGCTGCTGCCGCTGATCTGCCGCCAGGGCCGGGTCGCCAAGCAGGATATCGGCGCGATCCGCATCCTCGAACGCGAAACCCGCTTCGAGATCGATGCCAGGGCGGCCGACCGCTTCCGCGCCGCGCTGAAGCAGGTCCCGCACCCGGAGGGCAAGATCGAGCCGCTGACCGACGCCCCGGCGGCGCCACGCGACCACGCGGCGCGGGAACGGCCCCCGGGCGAACGGCCCCAGCGCGAACGGCCCTCGGGCGAACGCCCCCAACGCGAACGCCCCACGGGCGAGCGCCCGCCGCGCCGGCGCCAGAGCGGATCCACGCCGCAATCATAAATCGCCCTGGCCCCCTTGCGGCGGCCACCCCATACCATCGATATGATATCGATGGCGAGGCCGCGCGGGGACGCGGGGAGCGGGCCGCCGCTCCCCCGGACGCCGGGACGGAGCGTCGCCGGTTCCGACCCATGCGCCGGGGGCCCCGTGACCAGACCCGATCTCCCCACCTCTTCGTCCCGCCCACGGGTGATGTTCGTCGATGACGACGAGAACGTCCTGTCCGGCCTGCGCCGCAATCTGCAATCGATGGCGGAGGCCGAGTGGGACCTGCATTTCGTCAGCCATGGCCGCGACGCGATCGCCCTGCTCGACCACCTGCCGTTCGACGTGGTGGTCACCGACATCGGCATGCCGGAGATCGACGGCGAGCAACTGGTCCGCCACGTCACCCGCACCGCCCCGGACACCGCGCTGATCGTGCTGTCGGGGCGGTGGGGACAGACCGAGACCTTCCGCCGGCTCGGCCCCGACGTCGCCTGCCTGACCAAGCCGGTCGGCAAGGATCTGCTGGTGTGGACCATCCGGCAGGCGCTGGCCCGCGCCGCCGCCGCGTCGCCCCGACCCGCCCCGGACGGGCGGACGACGGAACGGCGCCCGGCGGCCGAGGCGCTGGCCGCCCGGCGCTCGCACAAGGTCGCGCTGCTGATGCTGGCCGACCTCGCCGAATATCGCGACCACGCCACCGGCGGCCATGTGCTGCGGGTGGCGCGGATGACCCACGAGATCGCCCGCACCCTGCGCCGGCGCGGCCTCGAGCCCGAACGCTGCGACGAACCGTTCCTCCAGCATGTCGCCGTCGCCAGCATCCTGCACGACGTCGGCAAGGTCAGCATCCCGGATTCGATCCTGCTGAAGCCCGGCCCGCTCGACCCCGACGAACGCCGGACGATGGAGACCCACACCTCGAACGGCGGCACCCTGTTGCAGAAAGGGCAGTGGCTGCTGGGCGGCAGCCTCTATTTCGAACTGGCGGCCGAGATCGCCGAGGGCCATCACGAATGGTGGGACGGCAGCGGCTATCCGCGCCGGCTGGCCGGCAAGGCGATCCCGCTGGCCGCCCGCATCACCGCGATCGCCGACGTCCATGACGCGCTGATCTCGCGCCGGCCCTACAAGCCGGGCTGGGACGCCGAGGAGGTGCTGGCCTATATCCGCGACCATGACGGCACCCAGTTCGACCCCGACATCGTCGCCGCCTTCTTCGAGGTGATCGCCAACCGGGCCAAGGCGCCCGTGATCGAATGGACCGACGAGATCGCCATCGGCCATCCGGTGATCGATCACGACCACCGCATCCTGCTCGAACTGATCAACCAGATCAGCAACGAGGAAAATGCCGGCGACCGCACCATCGTCGAATTCGTGCTCGACGAACTGGTCGATTACATCCGCTACCATTTCCACAACGAGGAAAGCCTGCTGGAGGCTTGCGGCTATCCCGACCTCGACCAGCACCGCGAGACCCATCGCCAGATGACCGCCGAGGTCGACGACCTCTACCACCGCTTCCTGCACAGCGAGGAGGATATCGGCGAGGACCTGCGCCGCTTCCTGCTGGCCTGGCTGGTCAACCACATCATCGTCGAGGACCACCGCTTCACGGATTTCATCCTCGCGCGGACGGACCAGGGCTGAGGCCGGCCCCGGTCCCCCCCGGACCTCAGGCCGCCGCCCCCGGCCCGGCGGCATAAGGCGGGCCGCGAAAGCCGTTGACCACCCCCAGCGCCGCCTCTTCCCCCAGCCCGAGCCGGCGCAGGGCGTAGCCCATCATCGCCAGCGCCAGTTCGTGCTCGCCCTTGACCACCATCCCGACCCCCTGGCGTTCGAGATAATCCCGTTCGAGGTCGCTGTGGGTGCGCACCACCATGTCGAGCCCGGGGGTGGCGGCGCGGGCGCGGGCGACGATCCGGCGCACCTGGAACCCGTCCGGCACGGCGCAGACCAGCAGGCGGGCCTCGGCGATCCGCGCCGCCTCCAGCACCCCGGGCAATGCGGCGTCGCCGCACAGGATCGCCGTCCCCTGCTGGCGCAGGGTGCGCACCACCTGCCGGTTCTTCTCGATCACCACATAGGGGATGCCGGCCCGGTCGAAGGCACGGGCCAGCAGCCCGCCGACCCGGCCGAAGCCGACGATCACCGCGTGGCCGCGCCGGCCGTCGGTCGGATCGTCCCCCTCCGCCGGCAGCGCCCCCAGCCGGTCGCCCCCCGACCGCTCCAGCAGCGCGACCAGGCGGGGCCGGGCGGCGAACCAGCTCTCGATCCGCCCCACCGCCCAGAACGCCACCGGGTTGAGGGCGATCGACAGCAGCGCCCCGGCCAGGATGAAGGTCTGCCCCTCGGCCGGCAGCAGGCCGAGCGCCATGCCGAGCCCGGCCAGGATGAAGGAGAACTCGCCGATCTGGGCCAGACTGGCCGACACCACCAGCGCGGTCGCAAGCGGATAGCGGAACAGCAGCACGATCGCGAACGCCGCCAGCGACTTGCCGATCAGGATCACCAGCAGCACCGCCAGCACCGACCACGGCGCCTCGATCAGGATGCGCGGGTCGAACAGCATCCCCACCGAGACGAAGAACAGCACGGCGAAGGCGTCCTTCAACGGCAGCGAATCCGCCGTGGCCTGATGGCTGAGGTCGGATTCGCTCATCACCACCCCGGCGAAGAAGGCGCCCAGCGCGAACGACACCCCGAACAACGCCGCCGACAGGAAGGCGATCCCCAGCGCCAACGCCAGCACCGCCAGGGTGAACAGCTCGCGCGAGCCCTGGCGCGAGATCTGTTCGAGGATCCACGGCACCGCCTTGCGCCCGGCGATCAGCATCAGGGCGATGAACAGCCCGACCTTGACCAGGGTCAGCCCCAGTTCGGGCAGCAGCTCGACCAGCCGGTCGAGAGTCAGCGGCCCGGCGCCGTTGACGGCGGCGGCCAGCGCCGGCAGCAGCACCAGGGCGACGATCATCGCCAGATCCTCGACGATCAGCCAGCCGACGGCGATGCGGCCGTTGAGGCCGTCGATCATCTTGCGCTCCTCCAGCGCCCGCAGCAGCACCACCGTGCTGGCGACCGACAGAGCGAGGCCGAACACCACCCCGGCCGGCAGGCTCCAGCCCCAGCTGTGGGCCAAGGCGGCGCCGATCGCGGTGGCGACCGCGATCTGGGCCACCGCCCCGGGCAGGGCGATCCGCCGCACCGCCCACAGCTCCCGCACCGAGAAATGCAGGCCGACGCCGAACATCAGCAGGATCACGCCGAGTTCGGCCAGTTCGCGCGCCAGTTCGGCGTTGGCGACATAGCCCGGGGTGAACGGGCCGACCGCGATGCCGGCCAGCAGATAGCCGACCAGCGGCGGCAGGCGGAGACGCGACGCCACCCATCCCCCGGCCAGCGCGAACAGCAGGCTCATGGCGATGGTGGCGATCAGGGGGGTGTCGTGCGGCATGCCGAGGCTCTCCGTGCGGGGGGAATCCTTAAGGGGGGGACGAACAGGGGCGGAACGAGGGGACTGGCGCGCGACCCGCGCCCGCCGCCGCTCACGGCGCCCCGTCCTCGGGCTCGCGCCGCAGCCGCTTCTCGCCGAGGAACAGCAGGATCGGCGCGGCGATGAAGATCGAGGACGAGGTCGCCAGCACCACGCCGAACAACAGCACCCAGGCGAAATCGCGCAAGGCCTCGCCGCCGAACAGCGCCAGCGGCAGCGTCGCCAGCGCCAGCGCCAGCGAGGTCCCCACCGTCCGCCCCAGGGTCTGGTTGATCGACAGATCGATCAGGTCGCGCAGGGGCATCTTGCGATAAAGGCGCAGGTTTTCCCGCACCCGGTCGTAGACCACCACCTTGTCGTTGATCGAATAGCCCATGATGGTCAGGATCGCGGCGATGGCGGCGAGGTTGAACGGCATCCCGGTCAGGGCGAAGAAGCCGACCGTCTTGGTGACGTCGAGCAGCATCGTCGCCACCGCCCCCACCCCGAACTGCCATTCGAAGCGGAACCAGATGTAGAGCAGCATCGCCAGTGCGGCGAGGCCGAGCGCCAGCATGCCGTCGCGGAACAATTCGGCGCTGACCGAGGCGCCGACCGTCTCGACCCGGCGCAGCACGGTGCCGGGGAAGGACTCGACCAGGGTGGCCTGGACCCGCTCCAGCGCCTGCTGCTGCGCCGCCGGTCCCCCCGGCGGCTGTTCGAACCGCAGCAGCACGTCGGTCGGCGGGCCGAAGCGCTGCAACGACACCGGCCCCAACCCAAGCTGGCCGGTCGCCTCGCGCAGGCGGGGGAAATCGGCCGGGCCGTCGGTGCGGATCTCCACCACCGTGCCGCCGGCGAAATCGACGCCGTAATTGAGCCCGGGGACGAAGAACAGCCCGACCGAGGCGAGGCTCAGCACCACCGACACCGCCAGCCCGGCGATCCGCCCCTTCATGAACGGGATCGCCGTCCGTTCCGGCACCAGCCGCAGGCCACGCTGCAGCGGCAGTTCGGCGCCGCGATGGCGGCGGACCCAGGCGACGATCAGCCAGCGCGTCACCACCGTCGCGGTGAACATCGAGGTGACGATGCCGAGGCTGATGGTGACGGCGAAGCCCTTCACCGTGCCGGTGCCGACGGCATAAAGCAGCGCCATCTTGATCAGGGTGGTGAGGTTGCTGTCGAGGATGGTGGCGAAGGCGCGGCGGAAGCCGGTCTCGAGCGCCACCAGCGGCCCGGCGCCGTTGCGGCGTTCCTCGCGGATCCGCTCGTTGATCAGGATGTTGGCATCGACCGACATGCCGAGCGTCAGCAGGATGCCGGCGATGCCGGGCAGGGTCAGCGTCGCCTGAAGCAGCGACAGCGCCGCCAGGGTCAGCGCGAGGTTGAACAGCAGGGCGATGTTGGCGAACAGCCCGAACAGGCCGTAGCTGACCGCCATGAACCCCACCACCAGGGCGAAGCCGACGCCGCAGGCGATCACCCCGGCCCGGATCGCGTCGGCGCCCAGTTCCGGCCCGACGGTGCGTTCCTCGACCACCGCCAGCGGTGCCGGCAGCGCCCCGGCCCGCAGCAGCACGGCGAGGTCGTTGGCGCTCTGGGCCGAGAAATGGCCGCTGATCTGGCCCTGGCCGCCGGTGATCGGCTCGCGGATCACCGGGGCGCTGATCACCTTGCCGTCGAGGACGATGGCGAAGGGCCGGCCGACCTGACGGGTGGTGATGTCGGCGAAGCGCCGCGCCCCGGCGGCATCGAAGCTGAAATTGACCACCCATTCCCCGGTCTGGCCGTTGCGGCCGGCCGTGGCGTCGCGCAGCCGGGCGCCGTCCAGCTCGATCCGGGTCCGCACCGGCAGCCGTTCGGCCGAATCCGCCAGCGGCAGCAGCCGGGTGCCGGGAGTGCCGGCCGACTCGCCGAGCAGATGGAAGCTCATCTTGGCGGTCTGGCCGAGCAGCCGCTTGATCCGGCCGGGATCGTCGATCCCCGGCAATTGCACCAGGATGCGGTCGCGGCCCTGGCGGGCGACCACCGGCTCGTTGACCCCGACCTGATCGATGCGACGGCGGACGATCTCGACCGATTGCTCGACCGCGCGGGCCTCGGCCTGACGGATCGCCGCCTCGGTCAGGCTCAAACGGAACCGCCCGTCCGGCCCGGCGGTCAGGGTCAACTCGCGCGGGCCGGCCGCACCGCCATCGAGCAGCGGCCGCAGCGCGGCGCGGGCGGCCTCGGTCCGGTCGGGATCGGCCAGGGTGAAGGACACCGCGTCGCCGCCGGCGGCGAGGTCGCGATAGACCAGCCCGGCCCCGCGCAGGGCGCCGCGCACCGCGTCGAGGGTGCCGTCGAGCCGTTCGGCGATCACCGCGCCGGTCTC
>JBDLVO010000364.1:0-2763 GCA_039804805.1 Pseudomonadota bacterium | reverse complement strand
AGACAACACCGGGCGGCGTCCGTCTCCCTTTGAGGACACGGAACCACGGGCCAGGCCCGATGCGGGCAACCTTCTCTCAGAGATGAAATGGAATCCCCCCAGTCCGTTGCCAGACTGGGGGTAATCCTTCGTTGGTCGAAACCACTTGCCGTGGCTTCCCTACCGATTTCCCACGCCCAGGCTGGGCGAAACCAGCCTGTCGGTCAATTGTTTTTTGTGGGAGCATTCCCCTTTTGGGGGAATGAGGGGAACCGGCATGATTACTCTGGGCATCGATCTCGGCATCGCTTCGGTCGGCTGGGGTCTGATCGACCGCGCCACGGAAGACGGCCGGATTCTCGGAGCGGGGGTGTGGATGTTCGACGCCCCGGAAACCGACAAGGAACGGCGGCCGAAAGCGGAAATCCGACGGGAAAAGCGGGGCCTGCGACGGGTCATTCGACGGCGGCGGCAACGGATGGCGGCGATCCGCCGTCTGTTGGCGGCCCATGGGCTGCTGACCACCGCCACGGCCGACGCGCTGAAGGTGCCGGGGCTCGATCCCTGGGCGGTGCGGGCGGCGGGGCTCGACCGCCGGCTCGACCCGCTGGAACTGGCGGTGGCGCTTGGCCATCTCGCCCGCCATCGCGGGTTTCGTTCGACCGCCAAGCGGGCGGTCAACGCCAACGCGGCCGAAGACGGCAAGGTCAAGACCGGCCTGGCCGGCACGAAGGAACGGCTGGCGCAATGGGGCAGCGTCGCCGAAATGATGCTGAAGGACCCGGCGTTCGCCGGCCGGTATCGCAACCGCGAGGGCGACTATTCCCGCAGCATCCACCGTGACGACCTCGAAGCGGAAGCCCGCCTGCTGTTCCAGCGGCAGCGAGCCCTGGGCCAGGATCTGGCGACAGAGGCGCTGGCCGCCGCCTTCCTGCCCCTGGCCTTCGACCAGCGCCCGCGCCGCGACAGCGAGGACCGGGTCGGCCCCTGCCCCTTCGTCCCGACCGAGCGCCGCACCGCCCGTCATGGCTACAGCTTCGAACTGTTCCGCCTGCTGTCGCGGTTGGCGATCCTCGAAATCAGCGAGGGACATCAGACACGACGATTGACGGCGGCGGAAATCACCGCCGCCTGCGCCGATTTCGGCGCCACCGCCAAGATCAGCTTCACCCAACTCCGCCGGCGGCTCGGCCTTGGCACCGCAACCCGATTCGTCGGGATCGCCGCCGAGGCGGAATCCCGCGACGTGGTGTCGCGCAGCGGGCAGGCCGCCGCCGGCAGTGCCGCCCTGCGCGCGGTGCTGGGGGCGGGCCCGTGGACGGCGTTGAGTCGGCAACAGCCGGCGCTGCTCGACCGGATCGCCGAAATCCTGTCCTTCCGCGAGGATCTCGGCCGGATCCGCCAGGGCCTGGAGGACAGCGGCGTCGCGGCGCCGGTGGTTGCGGCGATCCTCGCCGATCTGACCGCCGCCAACAGCCGGTTGGCGGGATTTTCCCAGGCCGGCCACATTTCCGCCCGGGCGGCCCGCGCCCTGATTCCGCTGCTGGCGCGCGGCCTGGTCTATTCCGAGGCGGTGACCGCTGCCGGCTGGGTCCACACCGACAGCCGGGAACGGTCGGCCTTCGCCACCGGTCTGACCGGCAAGGCCGCGCTGGGGGCCATCCTGCGCGAGCGGCGGATTTCGGAGCAATTGATCGGCAGCCCGGTAGCCCGCAAGGCGCTGCTGGAAGCGCTGAAGCAGATCAAGGCGATCATCGAGGATCAGGCGATGCGGCGGGGGGATCCGACCTGGATGCCCGATGCGATCCATGTCGAATTGGCGCGCGAGGTCGGCAAGTCGATCGAGGAACGGCGGCAGATCGAGGCCGGGATCGAGAAGCGGACCAGGGCCAAGGACCGCCTGCGCGAGGAATTGGCCGCGCCGGAACTGCTCGGCCGCGCGCCGACCGGCGAGGAATTGCTGCGCTACGAATTATGGAAGGAACAGAACGGGCGCTGCGTTTACAGCGGAGACTATATCTCTCCCGCGCAAATCGCGGCCGGCGACAATTCGGTCCAGGTCGATCACATCCTGCCGTGGAGCCGGTTCGGCGACGACAGCTTCGCCAACAAGACCCTCTGCCTGGTCCGCGCCAACCAGAACAAGCGCGACCTCACCCCGCATGAATGGCTGAGCGAGGCGGACTGGCCCGCCTTCGTCGCCCGGGTGGAGGCGCTACGCTGCAAGGGCATGAAGAAACGGAATTATCTGCTGAAGGATGGCAGCGAGACGGTGGCCGAACGGTTCCGCAATCGCAATCTGGTCGATACGCGGTGGGCCAGTCGCCTGCTGGCCGAGGCGCTGCGGGCGCTCTACCCGGCCGAGGAGGGAAAACGGCGGGTGTTCGCCCGGCCGGGTCCGCTGACCGACCGGCTGCGGCGGGGCTGGGGTTTGCAAGGGCTGAAAAAGGACGCCGATGGCCAGCGCATCCCCGACGACCGTCACCACGCGCTCGACGCGCTGATCGTCGCCGCCACCGACGAGGCGGCGCTGCAACGGCTGACCCAGGCCTTCCAGCGGGAACGGGCCCAAGGCGGGCATCGCGATTTCGGCACGCTGACGCCGCCCTGGCCGGGCTTTCGCGACCAGGTGATCGCGGCGGTGGATGGGGTGTTCGTCGCCCGCGCCGAACGGCGCCGGGCGCGCGGCGAGGCCCACGCCGCCACCATCCGCCAGATCGCCGAGCGTGACGGCGCACCGGTGGTGTTCGAGCGCAAGCGGGTGGCGGATCTGACGGTCAAGGA
>JBDLVO010000363.1:0-8043 GCA_039804805.1 Pseudomonadota bacterium | reverse complement strand
CTACGTCAAGGCGCTGACCATCCTGATCGAATCGAAGGTGGTGGATTCGATCCTGGTGATGCATGCCCCCAGCGCGATCAGCGATCCGTCCGAGGTGGCGGCGGCGGTGATCCGCTGGAGCAAGGACCGGCCGCGCGCCAACATCATGACCTGCTGGGTCGGCGCCGAAGCGGTCGATCATGCCCGCCACCTGTTCTCGGGCGCCGGGATTCCCGCCTACGACACCCCGCGCGCGGCGATCCAGGCGCTGATGCACCTGATCGAGTACCGCCGCAACCAGACCTTGCTGATGGAGGTGCCGGCTTCGGCCCCGACCGATTTCGTGCCCGACACCGTCCGCGCCCGCGCTTTGATCGACCGCGCCCTGGCCGAGGGCGGCGGCACCCTCAACGAGCCCGAGGCCAAGGCGGTGCTGGAGGCCTACGGCATTCCGGCGGTCGAGACCCGGGTCGCCACCACTCCGGCCGAGGCGGCGGAGATCGCCGCGACGATGAAGGGCCGGCTCGCCCTCAAGATCCTGTCGCCCGACATCGTCCACAAATCCGACGTCGGCGGGGTGGTGCTCAATCTGCCCGGCCCGGCCGAGGTCGAAAAGGCGGCGCGCGAGATGCTGGAGCGGGTGGTTCAGATCTCGCCCGAGGCCCGCATCTCCGGCTTCACCGTCCAGACCATGGCCCGCCGCCCCGGCGCCCAGGAACTGATCGTCGGTGTCGCCACCGACCCGGTGTTCGGCCCGGTGATCATGTTCGGCCAGGGCGGCATCGCCGTCGAGGTGATCGCCGACCGGGCGATGGCGCTGCCGCCGCTCAACACCACCCTGGCCAACGAACTGATCTCGCGGACACGGGTGTCGCGCCTGCTCGAAGGCTATCGGGGACGGCCGCCGGCCGACCGCGAGGCGATCGCCCGCTCGCTGGTCCATCTGTCGCAATTGGTGGTCGATTTCCCCGAGATCGTCGAACTCGACATCAATCCGCTGTTCGCGGATTCGAAGGGGGTGCTGGCGCTCGACGCCCACATCACCGTCGCCCCGGCCCGCCCCGGCACCGAGCATCTGGCGATCCGGCCCTATCCCAAGGAACTGGAGGAGATGTTCGCCCTGCCGGACGGGCAGCGGGCGCTGCTGCGGCCGATCCGGCCCGAGGACGAGCCCAACCATCATGTGTTCATCTCGCGTCTGACCCCGGAGGACATCCGCTTCCGCTTCTTCGGGCTGGTCCACGAACTGCCGCACAGCGAGATGGCCCGGCTGACCCAGATCGATTACGACCGCGAGATGGCCTTTCTCGCCGAAATCGCCGGCGGCAGCGAGGGGCGCGAGACGGTCGGGGTGGTCCGCACCGTGACCGATCCCGACAACGACAAGGCCGAGTTCGCCATCGTCGTTCGGTCCGATCTCAAGGGCAGCGGGCTGGGCAAGCGGCTGCTGACCAAGATGATCGCCTATTGCCGCACCCGGGGGACCAAGGTGATCGCCGGGCAGGTGCTGAAGGACAATCCGCGCATGCTGGCCTTCGTCCAGCATCTCGGCTTCGTTCCCACCCGCACCGTCGATGGCGACATCGTCGAGGTCGAACTCGACCTGCACAGCGCGGCGGCGGCGCGGATCGAGTAAGCCCCCCTTGGGGGCTTGCCGAGTGGCGCTGCCTCTGGGCGCTCTCCGCGCTGGGCGGGGGGCCCTGCGAACCGGGCACGGTTTGACGGGGGTCACGGCGGGGGCGGGGGGGGTGGGGCCGGGGGGGGACAGAGATCCTCATCCGGGAAAGGACGATCCGATGTTCTGTTATCAGTGCGAACAGACCGCCCACGGCACCGGCTGCACCGAAATCGGCGTGTGCGGCAAGAATGCCGAGGTGGCCGGGCGGCAGGACCTGCTGCTCGATGTGACCAAGCAGTTGGCGCTGCATCTGTCCCGACGTCCGGCCTCGGAACGCCGCGCCGCCGCCGGGCTGATCGAGGAGGCGCTGTTCGCCACCGTCACCAACGTCAATTTCGAGGTCGAACGGCTCGACGCGCTGATCCGCACCGTCGCCGCCGCCGCCGGAAGCCGTCTGCCCGAGGCCGGGGACGATCTCAGGGCGCTGGCCGACGCCGCCGGGATCCCGGCGCGGCGCGAGCGTTACGGTGCCGATGTCACCGGGTTGCAGGAATTGCTGACCTACGGGCTGAAGGGGATGGCCGCCTATGCCCACCATGCCCGCCGGCTCGGTCAGGTTTCGGCCGCGGTCGATGATTTCACCCTGACCGCGCTGGCGGCGCTGGCCGAAGGCGAGGCCGATCCCGACCGTCTGCTCGATCTCAACCTGCGCTGCGGCGCCGCCTCGGTCGAGGTGCTGGCCTGTCTCGACGCCGCCAATACCGGCGCGTTCGGCGCGCCCTCGCCGGCTCCGGTCCGACTGGGCCATCTGCCGGGCAAGGCGATCCTGGTGTCGGGCCATGATCTGGGCGACCTCGCCGCCCTGCTGGAGCAGACCGCCGGTACCGGCATCGCCATCTACACCCACGGCGAGATGCTGCCGGCGCACGGCTATCCCGAGCTGCGCCGCCATCCCCATCTGGTCGGCCATTACGGCGGGGCGTGGATGCGGCAGCGGGTCGAGTTCGACGCCTTCCCCGGCGCGATCCTGATGACCACCAACTGCATCCAGAAGCCGGCCCCCAGCTATGCCGAGCGCCTGTTCACCTGCGGCCCGGTGGCCTGGCCCGGGGTGGGCCACGTCGCCGGTCAGGATTTCAGCGCGGTGATCGCCGCCGCCCAGGCCGCCCCCGGCTTCACCGACAGCGTCAGCCAGGGCGAACATTGGGCCGGTTTCGGTCACCATGCGGTGCTCGGCCTCGCCGACACGGTGATCGCGGCGATCAAGAACGGCGACATCCGCCGCTTCGCGGTGATCGGCGGCTGCGACGGCAGCGACACCGCCCGGTCCTATTACACCGACCTCGCCACCGGCCTGCCCCAGGATTGGGTGATCATGACGCTTGGCTGCGGCAAGTTCCGGGTGATCGGCCATGATTACGGCCAGATCGGCGCGGTGCCGCGCCTGCTCGACCTCGGCCAGTGCAACGACGCCTTCTCGGCGATCCGCATCGCCCAGGCCCTGGCCGGCGCGTTCGGGTGCGAACTGAACGACCTGCCGGTGCGGCTGATCCTGTCCTGGTACGAGCAGAAGGCGGTGTGCGTGCTGCTGGCGCTGCTGCATCTCGGCCTGCGCGACATCCGCATCGGGCCGAGCCTGCCGGCCTTCGTCACCCCGGCTTTGTTGCAGATCCTGGCCGAAAAATTCGCCGTCCACTCGGTCGGCACCGTCGAGAGCGACCTCGAAGCCCTGGTGGCCTAAGCGGGTTCCAAGGGCCTTCGGCCCTTGGCGGGCGCGGGCAGAGCCCGCCAAAACGGGGCGTTTCCGCGATACGCGGAAACGCCCCGTACCGTTGTCAGCCGAGATTGGCCTCGGCGAAGGACCAGTTGGCGAGATGGTCGAGGAAGGCCTGAACGAAATCGGGCCGGCGGTTCTGGTAATCGAGATAGTAGGCGTGTTCCCACACATCGATGGTCAGCAGCGCCTTTTGCCCGTGGGCCAGCGGCAGATCGGCATTGGCGGTCTTGACCACCTTCAGCTTGCCCTGATCCTCGACCAGCCAGGCCCAGCCCGAGCCGAACTGGCCGGTGGCGGCGGTCTTGAACTCGGTCTTGAAGGCGTCGAGGGAGCCGAAATCGGCCTCGATCCGGGCCAGCAGCTTGGCGCCGGGCTGGCCGCCGCCGCCCTTGGTCAGGCTGTTCCAGAAGAAGGTGTGGTTCCACACCTGGGCGGCGTTGTTGAAGATCGCCTGCTTGGCCGGCAGATCGGCGGCGGCGGCGAGGATGATCTCCTCCAGCGACTTGCCTTCGAGGTCGGTGTCCTTGATCAGCCCGTTGAGGTTGGTGACGTAGGTGGCGTGATGCTTGCCGTGGTGAAACTCAAGGGTCCGGGCATAGATGTAGGGTTCGAGGGCATTGGGAGCAAAGGGAAGCGGCGGAAGCTCGAAAGCCATGTTACACCTCGCGTTATCAGGCTTTTGTGAAACGGCCTGGAATTCATCTAAACCACTGACGCGAAGATAGGCATTTTCCCCCTGGTTGTGAAGGGTCTTATGCCTTATGGACCAAAGACCAGGGCGGGACGACCGAGCGCCCGCCGCGCCGCGTCGAGCCCGCTGGAAATCGCCGCCTCGATGGTGCAGGGCCAGGGCGAGCGCAGCCAGTCGCCGGCCAGCATCACCCCGGCCAGCGGGGTTTCCGGGCCGGGGCGGCGGGGCAGGGTGGCGGGATCGTGGGCCAGGGTGGCGCGGCGCTCCTTGATCACCCGCACCGGGGGAATCGCCGCCGGGTCGCGCCCGAGGACGCTGGCGATTTCGCCCCACAGCACGGCGGCGATGTCGTCGGCGGGACGATCGACCAGCGGCTCGGCCGCCGACACCGTCACCGACAGCACGTCGCCACGCGGGAACAGCCAGTGGCCGAAGCCGTTGACCAGCCCGAGGAACGGCGCCCCGCCGGGCAGCGTCACCGCCGCCTCCAGCCGGAAATGGGCGTTGACGATGGTGCGGGTCGGCAGTGGCGGGATCCAGCCGGGCAGGATCGGCGCCACCGCCCAGGGCGGCAGGGCCAGCACCACCCGATCGGCGTTTCCCACCGGCTCCGGCCCGTCCTCGAACAGCAGCCGGCCGGACTCGATCCCGGTCAGGCGGCGGCGGAACTGGATCTCGGCACCGTAGCTGGCGAGGGTGGCCAGCGCCGGCGCCACCAGTGCCGCCGACAGGCCGTGCGGGAACAGCCAGGGCGACAGCGCCGGAGCGCCGCCCAGCAGCGCCCGCCGCATCGTCCAGGAAAACATCCGGGCCGAGGCTTCCTCGGGCGCGGTGTTGAGGATCGCCTCGCACAGCGGTTTCCACAGCCGGACGAAGCCCCGGCTGGCGCCCAGCCGCTCGGCCACGCTGGCCTCGCGCCGGGTCCAGGGCAGGCCGAGGGCGCGCAGGATCTCGCCCGGCCCGGCGGGGATCCGGGTCGGGCTGACCTCCCAGCGCTGGCCGTTGGCCAGATCGTGGAACGGAAAGCGGGGCGGCACCGCCCGCATCGCCTCCAGCCCGCCGGTGGCGCGGGCATAGGCCAGCGCGGTTCGGTTGGCGCCCAGCAGCAGATGGCTGCCATTGTCGATCACCCGGTCGAGCTTGTCGTCGCGGAACGAGCGGCAACGCCCGCCGGCATGACCGGCGGCTTCATACAAGCGGACCCGCATTCCGGCGCGGGCGGCGGCGGTGGCGGCGGCCAGCCCGGCGAGGCCGGCGCCGACGACGTGCAGGGTCTGGGGCAGGGCAGGGGCGGGGGGACGGGGGGCTGACATCGGCGGGGCGCCTCCTACACCGCCAGACCGCGCAGCAGCCCGACCGCGCCCAGTTGGGCGTAGTCGGCCGGAGTCAGCTTGACCGCCTGGGCCAGCGGGTCCTCGCGGCGCAACCGTCCCGACAGCCGCGCCGCCACCTCGACGGTGATCGCGGTCTGCAACCGCAGCCGGGTGTCGCGCACCTGCGGCACCAGCAGGCGGGCACGCAGGATCAGGCCGTCGGTCCGGTCGAGGATGCGGTTGAACACCCGGCGCAGTTCGGGCGGACTGGCCGGCCGGCGCAGCACTTCGCGGTCGAGCCCCTCGGCCGCCAGCAGATCGACCGGCAGATAAACCCGGTCGATCCGGGCCAGATCCTGGGCGCAGTCCTGGAGATGGTTGAGCACCTGGAGCGCCGCGCACAGCGCGTCGCTGGCGGCGAAGGTCTCGGCGGATTCGCCGTGCAGGGTCAGCAGGAACCGCCCGACCGGCGCCGCCGACGACTGGCAATAGGCCAGCAGATCGTCCCAATCGGCGCAGTAATTGCGGCGGGCGTCGCGGCGGAAGGCGTTGAGCAGCTCGGCGGCGGTGTCGATCAGGGCCGGATCGCCCTTGACCGCGGCGCGGTAGCGGGTGGCGAGGATCTGCTCCGGCCCGGCCTCGCCGCCCTTCAGCGCCCGCTCCAGCGCATCGAGCGCGGCGACCTTCTCGTCCGGGCTCAACTCGGCCGAATCCGAGATGTCGTCGGCATGGCGGGCGAAGTGGTAATAGTCCATCACCGTTGCCCGCGTCGCCGCCGACAGCAGCAGCGAGGCGACCGGGAAGTTTTCCTCGCGCGCGCTCTTGCTGGCGGCGGGCAGGGGGGCGGCGACGGTCACGGCACGATCCTTCCATGGACGGCGGGGGAAATCGGCCGCATATATGACACGTCTCGCCGGCCCGCAACAGATCCCTGCCGATGTCTTCCGCCACCCATCCCCTCGACCTGCTGCGCCACGGCGACCGCGAACGCTTCGTCGCCGCCCTGTTCGCGCCGCCCGACCGCCGCGACGATCTGATCGCCCTTTACGCCCTCAATGTCGAGTTGTCGCGGATCCGCGAGCAGGCGCGCGAGCCGCTGGCCGGGCTGATCCGGCTGCAATGGTGGCGCGACGCCGTGCTGGGCGGGCAGGGCGGCGACGGACACCCGTTGGTCGGGCCGCTCCGCGCCGTCATCGCCCGCCACCGCCTCGATCCCGACCGGATCGACCGCCTGCTGATCCTGCGCGAACGCGATTTCGCGGACGAGCCTCCGGCCGACCTCGCCGCCGCCGAGGATCTCGCCGCCGCCGGACCGGTGGCGCTGGCGGACCTGGCGCTGACGCTGCTGGCGGCCGACAACGCAGCCAACCGAACCGCCGCCGCCGCGGTCGCCAGCGCCGGGGGCCTGCTCGGTCATCTGCGCGCTTTGGCCTATCATCGCGCCCTCGGCCGCCGCACCTTGCCCGAACCGGCGGAGGAGGGACTGCCCGCCCAGGCCCGCGCCCTGGCCGACCGCGCCGCCGCCCATCTCGCCATCGTCCGCAGCCAGACCGGAACCACACCCGCCGCTCTGCCGCTGCTGTTGCCGGCGCTTCAGGCCGAGGCTCATCTGCGGGCGCTGCGCCGCGCCGGCTGGAATCCGCTCGATCCGGATCTGGCGCGTCCTCGGCCGCGTCCGTTGGCGTTGACCTGGGCGGCGTGGCGCCGCCGGATCTGAGCCCCCGATTTTCCCGATCTCGGTCAACCAACCTCGGTCCGTCGGGCTTGGTAAGCAGGAGGGTGTGGGTTTGTCGTGTGGTGGGGAGATGGGGTGCTGGTGATCGGGCTTTTGACAAGGCTCGATCCATTTGTCGCATAATGTGTATTATGGCGACGAAACCGAGGGCAGGGCGCGGATCACCGAACCAATCCGGTTATCCCCGGTCCAGCGCGTCTTCCGTCGTAATCGGCGGATCAATCTGGTTCCGCTGGTGAACCAAGGTTCGCGCCACCGTCTCGGAATCGAGGCCGGCCGACCTCAGGACCAGCCCGGCCAGTTGCAGACTGGCTTCGACCGTCTCCGGCACCACCGCGCTGGCACCGGCACTGCGCAGGATTTCCTTCTGAGCCAGATCATGGGCCCTGGCGATGATGGTCAGTTCCGGCACCGCCAAACGGATCTGCGCCACCGCCCGCTCCGCCGTGCGCGGCTTGTTGACGGTGATCACCGCCGCCCGCGCCCGGGTGATCCCGGCCGAACGCAGCACCCCGGGCTGGCCGGCGTCGCCATAATAGACCGGCAGTCCGGCGCCGCGCGCCCGCGCCACCCGGTCGATGTCGAGGTCGAGCGCGATGTAATCGAGCCCGTGCTGCTCCAGCGCCCGGGCGATGGTCCGCCCGCTACGGCCATAGCCGGCGATCACCACATGGCCGCTCTTGTGCTCGGCGCCGGGATTGAACAGGTCGGCGGCCGAACGGCTCTTCAGTTGCAGCGCCACCCGCCGGCTGATTCCGGCCAGTCCCGGGGTCAGCACCATCGACAGCGCCACCGCCGCCAGCAGGGTCTGGGCCTGATCGGCGGAAATCAGGTTCAGTTCGTGGGCCCGGCCGAACACCACGAAGGCGAATTCGCCGGTCTGGGCCAGCAGGACGCCGACCCGCATCGCCTGGATCGCCCCGATCCCGG
>JBDLVO010000362.1:0-3579 GCA_039804805.1 Pseudomonadota bacterium | reverse complement strand
GGCCGGTGCCTCGCGGGCGCCGACCGGGCGATAGGAGGTCACCGGCGGTGGCGGGGCCAGCGCCGAGCCGACCGGGGCGGTCGCCACCGGGGCGGTTTGACCCGGCGCGGCCGGAGTTTGGGCCGCGTCGCCGACGGCGGGAACGGGCGCCGCCGGGGGGGCGGCGCTGCCGGCCGACGAGGCCGCCGGCGGCAGGATCAGGGTTTCGGCCGGGGCGGCGCGCGGCGGGGCCTTCGGCGTTTCGGCCGGCGGCAGCAGCCGTTCGACCGGGGCGGAGGATTCGCCCTCGACCCGGTCATAGACCAGCTTGTCCTGGTTGGGCACCTGGATGCCGCCGCGATCGTCGGGCTTGGTCTTGAACGGGCGGTCGTCGGCCTTGATCACCGGCACGCCGTCGCCGCCGCCGCGCTTGCCCCCCAGGAAATGCAGCCCGACCGCGGCGAGCGAACCGACCGCGACCACCGCGGCGACGATGGTGACCACGTTGCGCAGACGCTGACCGGCGCGGGCCTCGTGCGAGTCCGCGTCGGCATCGTAGCGCTCCGGGAT
Source organism: Pseudomonadota bacterium (assembly GCA_039804805.1). Taxonomy (GTDB): domain Bacteria; phylum Pseudomonadota; class Alphaproteobacteria; order Rhodospirillales; family Magnetospirillaceae; genus Phaeospirillum. Next base: position 3,030 of record JBDLVO010000362.1, on the reverse strand, counting down.
GATATCCAGGATGTCGCGGTCGAAATCGTCGCCCGGGCGCGGGGTCATCTCAGCGCATTTCCTCCAACGGCGTGACGCCGATGATGCCAAGGCCGGAGGCGATCACCACCGTCACCGCCCGCAACAGCGCCAGCCGGGCCTCGGACACCGCGCGGTCCTCCTCGATCAGGAAGCGCAGCCGGGCATCGTCCCTGCCCCTGGTCCACAGGCCGTGGAAGGCGGCGGCCAGGTCGGTCAGATAGAACGCGATCCGGTGCGGTTCATGCGCCTCGGCGGCGCTTTCGACCAGGCGGGGCCACCCTGCCAGCAGCCTGATCAAACCAAGCTCGGCCGGATCGGTCAAGCGCCGCAGCAATTCGGGGGCCGGGCGCAAGTCATCGGCCGCCACGTCCGGCCACAATTCGCCGGCATGACGCATCACCGAACGGCAGCGGGCATGAGCGTATTGTACGTAGAACACCGGATTGTCGCGGCTCTGCTCCAGCACCTTGTCGAGGTCGAAGTCGAGATGGGCGTCGTTCTTGCGGGTCAGCATGATGAAGCGGACCACGTCCTTGCCGACCGCGTCGACCAGATCGCGCAGGGTGACGAAGGTGCCGGCGCGCTTGCTCATCTTGTAGGGCTCGCCGCCCTTCAGCAGGTTGACCATCTGGCACAGCTTGACGTCGAGCCCGCCCTGGGCGCCGGTCATCGCCGTCACCGCCGCGTTCATCCGCTTGACGTAGCCGCCATGGTCGGCGCCCCACACGTCGATCATCCGGCCGAAGCCGCGCTGGAACTTGTCGAGGTGATAGGCGATGTCGGTGGCGAAATAGGTCCACGACCCGTCCGACTTCTTCAGCGGGCGATCGACGTCGTCGCCGAACTGGCTGGCGCGGAACAGGGTCTGCGGCCGGGGTTCCCAATCGTCGGGCAGCTTGCCCTTGGGCGGCTCCAGCACGCCCTGATAGACCAGATCGCGCCCGGAGAGGAAGCTTTCCGCCGCCGCCACCTTGCCGGCCTCGACCAGCGCCTTCTCCGAGGTGAAGACGTCGTGGGCCACCCCCAACGCGGCCAGATCCTCGCGGATCATCGCCAGCATCGCCGTCACCGCCGCCGGGCGGAACACCGGCAGCCACTCGGCCTCGGGCGCGGCGCGGAAGCGGTCGCCATGCTCGGCGGCCAGCGCCGCCCCGACCGGCTTCAGGTACTCGCCGGGATACAGTCCCTCGGGGATTTCGCCGATGGTCTCGCCCAGCGCCTCGCGATAGCGCAGATGGACCGAGCGGGCCAGCACCTCGACCTGGGCGCCGGCGTCGTTGATGTAGTACTCGCGGGTGACGGCGTAGCCGACCTTGGCCAGCAGCCCGGCCAGGGCGTCGCCGACCACCGCGCCACGGGCGTGGCCGACATGCATCGGCCCGGTCGGGTTGGCCGAGACGTACTCGATGTTGATCCGCTCGCCGCCGCCGAGGTCGGAGGCGCCATAGGCCACCCCCTCGGCCAGGATCTCGGCCAGACGGTCGTACCAGAAATCGTCGGCGAGGCGCAGGTTGAGGAAGCCCGGCCCGGCCACCTCGGCCGCGACCACCGCCGGCAGCTTGGTCAGTTCGGCGGCCAGCGCCTCGGCCAGCTCGCGCGGCTTGCGGCCGGCCGGCTTGGCCAGCACCATCGCCGCATTGGTGGCGACGTCGCCATGGGCGGCCTCGCGCGGCGGCTCGGCGGTGACCCGGCTGAAATCGAGCCCGGGCGGCAGCGCCCCGCTGTCGCTGAGGCGGACCAGGGCGGCGACGATCTCGTCGTGGAAATAACGGAACAGATTCATGGCGTCGATTTCGCTGGGAGGAATGGGGGGCCGGGATCGTGCCACCGCCGCCGTCCCCTGTCCATCCCTAGCGCGCGGGGGCGGGCTTGAGCCCCTGTTGCCAAAGGTTTATCATCTCGCGAATGAAACACGCCAGGGTGGTGCATTATGGCCGATTTTCCTCCCAAACCCTCCCAAGAGGAACTCGATTGCTACTTCCCCCGGACGATCGAGCCGCCGCCGGATGGGGAATTCGAGCTTGGCCTGGTGATGGGCGGCACCGTCTCGGCCGGCGCCTATACCGCCGGGGTGCTCGATTTCCTGTTCCTTGCGCTCGACAGTTGGCGGGGCGCGGTGGCGGCCCGGGATCCCCAGGCCCCGACTCACAAGGTGCGGCTGAAGGCGGTGTCCGGCACCTCGGGCGGCGCGGTCTGCGCCGCGATCGCCACCGTTGCCGCCGGGCTCAAATTCCCCTACGGGGCGGTGAAAAAGAATCCATTCTATCAGCTCTGGGTCGATACCCTCGACATCGAGGGGATGCTGAAGACCTTCGATCTGGTCGGGGGCAAGCCGCTGGCCTCGCTGCTCAACGTCGCGCCGATCAACAAGGGGGCGCGGCAGATCATCCTCTATGATCCGTCGTTGAACGGCTCCGCCGCCGACGAGGCCGCGGACGAAACGGTCCGCGTCCGCCGGCGGGAGGAATGGGCGGCGCGCGATTGGCTCGATCCGGACCTGACCGTGTTCCTGACCGTCACCAACCTGCGCGGTACCCCCTATTCGACGCCCTATGCCGATGGCCGGCAATATTATTACGATCACGCCGATTTCGCTCGCTTTCAGGTCAAGAGCCGGGAAGAGCCGCTGGCGCTGGTGCGCAAGGATTCGTTCCTGTTCGATCTGCGCGCGACGCGGGAGCGGGACATCATCGCCCAGCGCCGGATCCTGGCCGATTACGCGGTGGCCAGCGGCGCGTTTCCGGTCGGCTTCACCGCGCGCGACCTGCACCGCCCGGTCGAGCATTACAATTACCGCGTCCTGGTCACCACCGGGCGCCGGGGCCAGGCCAAGGTGGTGTGGCATAGCCCCGATTGGCAGGTGATGGCCGGCGCGGGGGAACTGCCGCCGCAATGGTGTTTCCCGGCCTATGACGGCGGGGTGATCAACAATCAGCCGGTGGCGATGGTCCATTCCACCCTGGCCGGCCAGATCGGCAGCAACGAGCGCGGCGGCCGCGACCGCGTCGC
>JBDLVO010000361.1:0-5219 GCA_039804805.1 Pseudomonadota bacterium | reverse complement strand
GAGATTGGGGTTCTCGCCCAGGATCGCCTCGTTGCCCATCTCGTTCTGCAACCCGGCATCGACCTTGCCGGTGCGCAGCGCCAGGGCGTAATCCGCCTTGCTGTTGAAGCGGATGATTTCCGCCTCGGGCAGGGTCTTGGTGACGAAGATGTCCTGGGCGGTGCCCTCGATCACCGCGATGCGGGCGTGGGCGAGGTCGGCGAAGCGGCGCCAGCCCGCCCCCGGCTCGGTCGGTCCGGTGGTCGCGGCTCCGGCGGCGAGGCGGGATTTCAGGGTCAGGGCGACGGCGCGGCCCTCGCCGTAGGGGGCGGAAAAATCGATCGCCTTGCGCCGTTCCTCGGTGATCGCCAGCCCATCGGCGATCATGTCGAGCTTGCCCGATTTCAGCGCCGGGATCAGCGCGCCGAAATCGAGCGACTGGATCTCCAGCGCGATGCCTTCGTCGGCGGCGAAGCGGCGCAGGATCTCGATGTCGAAACCGACATAGCGTCCGTTCTGCATCGCCACATAGGGCATGTCGCCGATCGAGACGCCCAGCACGGCGCGCTCGGTCGGGGCCGCCGGCCGGTCGTCGGGCATCACCGCCTGTTCGGGATCGTCGATGAACCAGCGGCGGTGGATGGTGGCGTAGCGTCCATCGGCGCGGATGCGGTCGAGGAAGCGGTCGAAGCGGGCGCGCAGGTCGGCCCGGTTCTGCCCGAAACCGATGCCGAGCGGATAGACCAGGAAATCGCGGTCGAGCACGGCGAGGTCGGGGTTGCTCTTCAGCAGCACCTCGGCCGAGATCGAATCGAACACCGCCGCGTCGAGCTTGCCCGATTTCAGCGCCACCACCAGATCGGCGTAGGTGTTGAGCTGGGTCAGCGCCGCGTGGGGGTGGGCCTGTTGCAGATAGGGCACGAACAGGGTGCCCATCACCGCGCCGATCCGCCCGCCCCCCTCGGTCAGTTCGGCCAGCGCCTGCCCGTTGGGCCGGGCCGGCTCGCCGGCGGCGGCCGGCAGCGGCATTGCCAGGAGAAAGAGCATCGCGGCGGCAAGGAAACAGCCGATCCGGGGCGAGACCAGGCGGCGAGGCGGTCGCAATGCGGCGATCGAGCGCCAATAACCGCCGCCCTTGCGGTAAAAGGATGCCCAAATGGCCGCGGCGACCGATTCGGTCTTTGTTCGCATGCGCCCCTCGCCCGTGACGGTCTTTGCTTCGGCGACTTTCGTCGGCAGTTCGTCGTCCTATACCACCCCCTCTCCCCCGGCGCCAGCCGCGCGACGCGGCCGGACTTGGCGCGGGCGGGCGGCGACCGCATATCTTCCCCGCCTTGCGGAGGACGCGGCAATCGGGGTTCAATCGGCCCGACCGCGTCCCGTGCCGCTCCAACCAAAGGAATGCGCTCCGATGAGAAGTCCTGTCGTCGCCGTTCTGCTGCTGACCCTGCTCTGTGCCGGCGCCGCGCCGGCGGCGGAAAGCGTGGTGCCGCAATCGCGCGAGCAGATCCGGCTGAGCTTCGCCCCGGTGGTGCGTCAGGTCGCGCCGGCGGTGGTCAACATCTATACCAAGCGGGTGATCCATGCCGCCGCCTCGCCGATGTTCGCCGATCCGGTGTTCCGCCGCTTCTTCGGCGACATCCCCGGACTGGCGCAGGACCGGGTGCAGCGTTCGCTCGGCTCGGGGGTGCTGATCGGCGCCGACGGCACGGTGGTGACCAACCAGCATGTGGTCAAGGACGCCGACGAGGTGACGGTGGTGCTGTCCGACCGGCGCGAATTCGAGGCCAGCGTGGTCGGCAGCGACGAACGCACCGACCTCGCCGTGCTGAAGCTCACCGCCCGGGGCGAGGCCTTTCCCACTCTGCCGCTGGGGGATTCCGACCGGGTCGAGGTCGGCGATCTGGTGCTGGCGATCGGTAACCCGTTCGGGGTCGGGCAGACGGTGACCCAGGGCATCGTCTCGGCGCTGGCGCGGACCAATATCGGCGGCTCGGATGTGCGCTCGTTCATCCAGACCGACGCCTCGATCAATCCCGGCAATTCCGGCGGCGCGCTGGTCGACATGGACGGCCGGCTGATCGGGATCAATTCGGCGATCTATTCGCGCGACGGCGGCTCGAACGGGATCGGCTTCGCCATCCCGGCGGCGCTGGTGCGCAGCGTGGTGGCCGGGCTCAGCAAGAGCGGCAAGGTGGTGCGGCCCTGGCTGGGCGCCGCCACCCAGCCGGTCACCGCCGACCTCGCCCAGGCGCTGCGGCTGAGCCGGCCGGTCGGGGCGCTGATCAGCGCGGTGCGGGGCGAGTCGCCGGCGGCGCGGGCCGGCCTGCGCGAGGGCGACGTGGTGGTGGCGGTCAATGGCCGCGAGGTGGACGATCCCGATGGACTGCGTTTCCGCCTCGCCACCCTCGATCTCGGCAGCGAGGCGCGGCTGACGGTGCTGCGCGACGGCGCCGAGCGCGGCGTCACCCTGCGCCTGACCGCCCCGCCCGAGGATCCGCCGCGCGATCCGGCCGAGATCGCCGGCCGCAACCCGTTCGCCGGCGCCACCCTGGTCAACCTCAACCCGGCCCTGGCCGACGAACTCGGGCTCGATGCCTCGGCCAGCGGGGTGATGGTGCTGGAGATCCGGCGCGGCTCGGTGGCGCAGCGTCTGGGGTTGCAGCCGGGCGATCTGGTGCTCAGGATCAACGACCGGCCGGTGGCCAGCGTCGCCGAGGCCCGCCGCCTGCTGGAGGGGACGCGGCCGCGCTGGAGCCTGACCATCAACCGCAACGGCCAGACCATGACCCAGGTGATCGAGGGATGAGCAAGGGCGCCGGCCTGTTCGACGCCAAGGTCGGGGTGCCGCTGGCGGAAAAGCTGCGCCCCGGCACGCTCGATCAGGTGGTCGGGCAGGATCACCTGCTGGCGGCCGACGCCCCGCTCGGGCGGATGCTGGCGGCGGGGCGGATGGCCTCGGTGATCCTGTGGGGGCCGCCCGGCTGCGGCAAGACCACCATCGCCCGCCTGCTGGCCGAACGGGTCGGCCTCGCCTTCGAGCCGCTGTCGGCGGTGTTCTCGGGCGTCGCCGATTTGCGCAAGGTGTTCGAGGCGGCGCGCCAGCGCCGGGCGATGGGGCAGGGCACCCTGCTGTTCGTCGACGAGATCCACCGTTTCAACCGCGCCCAGCAGGACGGCTTCCTGCCCTATGTCGAGGACGGCACGGTGGTGCTGGTCGGCGCCACCACCGAGAACCCGTCGTTCGAACTGAACGGGGCGCTGCTGTCGCGGATGCAGGTGCTGGTGCTGCACCGGCTCGACGAGGCGGCGCTCGATCTGCTGCTGAGCCGGGCCGAGGCAACGCTCGGCCGCCCGCTGCCGCTCGATCCCGACGCCCGCGCCGCGCTGAAGGCCACCGCCGACGGCGACGGTCGCTACCTGCTCAATCTGGTCGAGGATCTGGCGGTGCTGCCGCCCGAGCCGCTGCTCGATTCCGCCGGCCTCGCCCGCGCCATCACCCGCCGCGCCCCGGCCTACGACAAGGACCGCGAGGGCCATTACAACCTGATCAGCGCGCTGCACAAGAGCCTGCGCGGCTCCGACACCGACGCCGCCTTGTACTGGATGGCGCGGATGCTGGCCGGCGGCGAGGACCCGCTCTACCTCGCCCGCCGGCTGACCCGCTTCGCGGTCGAGGATGTCGGACTGGCCGATCCCAACGCGGTGGTGCAGGCGCTGGCGGCGTGGGACGTCTACGAACGGCTGGGCAGCCCGGAAGGCGAACTGGCGCTGGCCCAATTGGTGATCTATCTCGGCACCGCGCCCAAATCGAACGCCGCCTACAAGGCCTATGGCGCGGCGACGCGCTGCGCCCGCGACAGCGCCTCGCTGATGCCGCCTTCCCATATCCTCAACGCGCCGACCAAACTGATGAAGCAGCTCGGCTACGGCGCCGGCTACCAGTACGACCACGACACCGCCGAGGGCTTTTCCGGCCAGAACTACTTCCCCGACGGGATGGAGCGCCAACGCTTCTACCGCCCGGTCGAACGCGGGTTCGAGCGCGAGATCGTCAAGCGGCTGGCCTATTGGGACCGGCTGCGCCAGCGCAAGGACGAAGGCTAGATGTGGGCTCTGCCCACACCCGCCAGGAACCTGAGGTTCCTGGACCTCCCCAAGGGGGTCCAGGGGCCCTCGGCCCGGGGCGGGTGCGGGCGGAGCCCGCGAAAGGAGTCCGACGGATGAAGGTTGCGCTTAACGCCGATCTGGGCGAGGGGTTCGGGCCGTGGCGGATGGGGGACGATGCCGCGCTGCTGCCGTGGATCGATTCGGCCAGCCTGGCCTGCGGCTTTCATGCCGGCGACCCGGAAACGATGATCCGGGCGGTGCGGCAGGCGGCGGCGGCGGGGGTCAGCCTCGGCGCCCATCCCGGCTTAGCCGACCTGCTCGGCTTCGGCCGGCGTCAGATCGCGGTCAGCCCCGGCGAGATCCCGGCGCTGATCGCCTATCAGGTTGGGGCGTTGCAGGCGATCTGCGCGTTGGAAGGCCAGCGGGTCAGCCACGTCAAGCCGCACGGCGCCCTCTACAACATGGCGGCGGCCGATCCGGCGCTGGCCGAGGCCCTGGTCGGCGCGGTGGCCGGGCTCGACCGGGGGCTGATCCTGGTGGCGCCGGCCGGGTCGGCGCTGGCGGCGGCGGCCGAGGCCGCCGGGGTGAGATTGGCGGCGGAAGGCTTCTGCGACCGCGGCTACGAGGCCGACGGTTCGCTCAGCCCGCGCGGGATGCCCGGGGCGGTGATCGCCGATCCGGCCGAGGCGGCGGCGCGGGCGGTGGCGATGGTGCGCGACCAGGCGGTGGTGACGCGGGAGGGGAAGCGGATCCCCACCCGGATCGACACGCTGTGCCTGCATGGCGACGGCGCCGACGCGCCGGTGCTGGCCCGCGCGGTGGCCGAGGCGCTGGCCGGGGCGGGGATCGCCCGGGCCGCGCTGCCCGCGCTGGGGCTGGGATAGGGCGGCGCGGCCGCCCCCCCTGATCAGAACGGGAAGACGATGTCGTAGATCTGCTGGCCCCAGCGCGGCTGGGCCATGTCGCTGACGATGCCGCGCCCGCCGTAATAGATCCGGGCCTCGGCAATTTTTTCCGAGGAGATGCTGTTGGAGGAACTGATGTCCTCGGGGCGGATGATCCCCTGGATCGACAGCTCGCGCATCTCGTAATTGACCCGGAATTCCTGGCGGCCCGAGATCACCAGATTG
>JBDLVO010000360.1:0-2694 GCA_039804805.1 Pseudomonadota bacterium | reverse complement strand
TGAAGAAGCGGGTCTCGTCGCGGTAGGTGTCGGCCGGCACCCGGGTCACTTCGGTGACCCCGGCGCGGGCCAGCCGGCGCGAGACATAGCCGGGCAGGTCGAACAGATAGCGGCCCTCGGTGAAGGGGGAGGGCGCGAAGAAATCGGCGTTGATCAGGTCCTGATCGACGAACGGTTCGGGGAAGTCGCGGCCGACCTCGTAGCTGCGATGGCCGATGCAGGGGCCGATCGCCGCCAGGATCGAATCCGGCCGGGCGCCGAGGGCGACCATCGCCGCCACCGTGGCGTCGAGCACGCCGCCGAGCGCGCCGCGCCAGCCGGCATGGGCGGCGCCGATCACCCGGGCGCGCGGATCGGCCAGCAGAACCGGGGCGCAATCGGCGGTGAGGATGCCGAGCACCAGCCCGGGGCGGTCGGTCACCATCGCGTCGGCTTTCGGCGGAGCGGCCGGGTCCCAGCGTTCGCGCACCGTCACCACCTCGGCGCTGTGGATCTGGTGGAGGGTGCACAGCGCCTCGGCCGGCTGGTCGAGCATCGCCATCGCCCGCGCCCGGTTGGCCGCCACCGCCGCCGGATCGTCACCCGACCCCGGGCCGCAATTGAGCGAGGCGTGGATCCCGGTCGAGACCCCGCCTTCGCGGGTGAAAAAGGCGTGCCGCAGGCACGAGACCTCGTTGAACAGCGACAAAGTGATCATGCGGGGGAGGATCCTTGCGGCTCCAGGCCGGGGAGCCGGGGCAAAGACGGGGAGGCCAGGGCCAGAACGTGGAACAGGGTGCCCATTTCGCCCGGATCGATCAAGCGCCGCGCGCCGCTGGCCAGCGAGGCCGCCTGCTCCGGCGTCGCCCCCCGCATCAGCATCGTCACCCGTTCCTCGATCCCCATCCGCGACAGGAACAGACCTTGCGGCACCGGCCCCTCGGCCCGGGCCCCGGCGGCGGTGGCGGCGGCGGCCAGCCGGGCGAAATCGACATGGGCGGTCAGGTCGGCCTGGCCCGGTTCGTCCAGCACCGAATGATAGCGGTGGCGCCGCACCGCCTGGAGCGTCTCGCCCATCCCCGACAGCGCCGGGCCGTAATCGACGATCAGGGCGGCGCCGCCGGCCTCGGTCAGCCGCCGCCCCAGCGTCGCCGCCAGCGCCTCGCCCGCCTCGCCGCGCTCGACGATGGTGCCGTCGGCCGCCTCGGCCGGCAGATCGGGGCGGCTGACCACCGCCCCGGTCAGGAAGCGGAACCGCCCATCGGTATCGAGCCCGACCAGCCGGTCGCGCCACACCGCGCCGTCGCGGACGAACTGGCGGATCGGCAGGGCGTCGAACAATTCGTTGGCGACCAGCAGCAGCGGCCCGGCCGGCAATTGGCCGACCCGTTCGACCCAGGCCACGCTCTCGCCGGCCAGGGTCTGGCGCTGGCGGTTGCGCAGCGCCGGGCTGGTCTCGACCAGCACCACCTCGAGGGCGCGGAAGAATTCGGGCCGGATCCGCGCCGTGCGCAGCAGGTCGGCCATCAGGGTCCCGCGCCCCGGCCCGATCTCGGCCAGCACCACCCGGCGCGGCGCCCCCATCGCCTGCCATGCCAGCAGGCACCACAACCCGACCAGTTCGCCGAAGATCTGGCTGATCTCGGGGGCGGTGGTGAAGTCGCCGCCCAGCCCGAACGGGTCATGGCCGGTGTAATAACCCAGTTCGGGGTGATAGAGCGCGGTGGCCATGTATTCCGCCACCGGGATCGGTCCGTGGCGGTGGATGCGTTCGGCGAGGATCCCGGCCACCGTTGCGCTCATCGTCCCCTCCCTCCCGTGCGGGGCCGGCGGCTCAGGCCGTCTTGCCGCGCCAGGCGGCCCAGACCAATCCGGCCCCGACCAGGACCAACGGCACCGACAGCAACTGGCCCATGGTGAACCCGGCCCACAGGAAGCCGAGATGGGCGTCGGGCTGGCGGAACACCTCGCCCGCCATCCGGGCCAGGCCGTAGCCGGCCAGGAACACCCCCGACAGCGCGCCGGGGCGGTGACGGAGCCCGGTGAAGCGCCACAGCAGGAACAGCAGCAGCCCGAGCGCGGCCCCCTCCAGCCCGGCCTGATAAAGCTGGCTGGGATGGCGCGGTTCCGGCCCGCCGCCGGGGAACACCATCGCCCAGGGCAGATCGGGCGGGGCGACCCGGCCGTACAGCTCGCCATTGACGAAATTGGCGATGCGGCCGAAGAACTGGCCGATCGGCTCGGCGCAACAGATCACGTCGCCGATCAGGAACAGATTGCGGCCGCGCCGGCGGGCAAACAGGATGATCGCCAGGATCACCCCGAGCGCGCCGCCGTGGAACGACATGCCGCCGTGCCACAATTGCGGGATTTCGAGCGGGTGCTGGAAGAAATAGGCCGGCTTGTAGAACAGCACGTAGCCGAGCCGGCCGCCGAGAATCACCCCGAGGGTGGCCCAGGCGAGGAAATCGTCGACCTCCTCGCCGGTCATCGCGTTGGGGGGGCGGGCGGCGAGGGCGCGGACATAGCGCCAGCCCAGCACCAGACCGGAGATGTAGGCCAGGGCGTACCAGCGCAAGGCGAAGGGTCCTAGATGCAGGGCGACCGGGTCGATGTCGGGGTAGGGCAGGCTCATCGGTAGCGGTCCGCCGCCGCGAGGTACTGCTTGACGTAGGTCTCGACCCCGGTTTCCAGACTGGTGAAGGGGCGGTCATA
>JBDLVO010000359.1:0-3615 GCA_039804805.1 Pseudomonadota bacterium | reverse complement strand
ACCGGCCTGCTTGACGGCGTCACCACCAATCCGTCGCTGATCGCCAAGAGCGGGCGCCGGATCCTCGACGTCATCGCCGAGATCTGCGACATCGTCCCCGGCCCGGTCTCGGCCGAGGTCGGCGCCACCGATTTCGACACCATGCTGGCCGAGGGCCGCAAGCTGGCGGCGCTGCGTCCCAATGTCGCGGTCAAGGTGCCGCTGACCTTCCCCGGCCTGCGCACCTGCAAGGCGCTGGCCGACGAGGGCGTCCGCGTCAACGTCACCCTGTGCTTCTCGGCCAATCAGGCGATCCTGGCCGCCAAGGCCGGCGCCGCCTTCGTCTCGCCCTTCGTCGGCCGGCTCGACGATATCGGCCAGGACGGGATGGAGCTGATCGGCGACATCGTCGACATCTTCGACAATTACCCCGCCTTCACCACCGAGGTGCTGGCGGCCTCGATCCGCCATCCGATGCATGTCACCGAGGCGGCCCGGCTCGGCGCCCACGTCGCCACCGTGCCGCCGTCGGTGCTGCGCCAGATGGTCCAGCATCCGCTGACCGACAAGGGGCTGGCGACTTTCCTCGCCGACTGGCAGAAGACCGGTCAGGCGATTCTCTGACCCAAGACGTTTGCCATAGAAGGGTGGGCGCGGGTGGGATAAGCTGACGATCCCGCCCGCGCCGGTCGGGGCTGATGACGGGAAGCAGGATGGCGGCGGATCGGGACCTTTGCGCCGGGCTCGAACCCGGGCTGCGTTTCGCGATGCTGGCCACCCCGAGCGGTGGCTATCTCGATCTCGACTGGGCCGGGGTGCGGGCCTGGCACCCGGCCGACGGCTTCCTGTGGATCCATCTCGAACGCGACGATCCGGTCACCCAGGACTGGGTGCGCGAGCAGGCCGGGCTCGATCCGCTGGTGGCGCTGGCGTTGCTGGCCGATGAATCCCGCCCCCGGGTCGAGGATGTCGACGACGCCCTGCTGGTGGTGCTGCGCGGGGTCAACAAGGCCCGCCCCGGCGAGCCCGAGCCCGGCGCGCTCGATTCCGAACTGGTGCCGATCCATATCTGGATGGAGGCGACCCGCTGCATCTCGCTGCGCGACAAGGCGCACAGCCTGACCGCGCTGCGCGACCTGCGCCTGTCGATGCTGAACGGCAAGGGGCCGCGCGGCGCCGGCGCGCTGATGGCTCGCATCGCCGAAAAGGTCACCGACCATGTCGGCGATCTGGTCGACGAGTTGGAGGAGACGATTGCGCAGTTGGAGGACCAGTTGAGCGATGACGGCCCCCACCGCCTGCGCGGAGCGATCGCCGATTGCCGGCGCGGGGTGGTGCAGGTGCGGCGTTATCTCGCCCCCCAGCGTGACGCCCTCTACCGGCTGCGCGCCGACGACGCCACCTGGCTGACCAAGCGGGCCAAGACCCATCTGCGCGAGGTCAACGACCGCCTCAGCCGCCACCTCGAAGACCTCGACGAAATCCGCGCCCGCGCCTCGATCCTCCAGGAGGAACTGGCGGCGGTGGTGGCCGAGCAGACCAACCGCAACCTTTATATCCTGTCGGTGGTGACGGTGATCACCCTGCCGATGACCTTCGTCACCGGTTTTTTCGGCATGAACACCGGCGGCCTGCCGTTCGGGCTCGACCATCCGCAGGGGACATGGCTGGCGGCCGGGGTGATCCTGCTGATCGCCGGGCTGACCGCGCTGGTGCTGCGCTTCGGCCTGTCGCGCGCCGGCAGCGTGTTTTCCCCCGGCCCGCCGCCGTTTCCCGATTCCGTTTCCCCGCTTCCCGAACCGAGCCAGAAGGACTCACCGCGATGACCGCGATCACCGAACCGGAGGCGCCGCTGCCGTCCGATCGTTTCTTCAACCGCGAACTGTCCTGGCTCGCTTTCAATACCCGGGTGATCGAGGAGGCGTTCAATCCGCGCCATCCCCTGCTGGAACGGCTGCGCTTCCTGTCGATCTCGGCCTCGAATCTCGACGAGTTCTACATGGTCCGCGTCGCCGGGCTGAAGGGCCAGGTCGAGGCCGGGATGGCTCCGCCCAGCCAGGACGGCCTGACCCCGGCCGAGCAGCTGGAGGCGATCAGCCGCTATGCCGCCGAGCTGATGGCCACCCAATATCGCGGCTGGCGCGAACTGAAGCACGAGTTGCAGGCGGTTGGCATCAACGTGGTCAAGACCGAGCATCTGTCGGCCGAGGACATCGCCTGGCTGGGCGCCAGCTTCGCCGAGCAGATCTTCCCGGCGCTGACGCCGCTGGCGATCGATCCGGCCCATCCCTTTCCGTTCATCCCCAATCTCGGCATCGCCCTGGTGGCGCGGCTGACCCGCCAGCGCGACGGCGAATCGCTGCGGGCGCTGGTGCCGGTGCCGCCGCAATTGCGCCGCTTCCTCCGCCTGCCGGGCGAGGGGATCCGCTTCTATCCGCTTGAGGACGCCATCACCCTGTTCCTCGACCGGTTGTTCCCCGGCTTCCAGGTCGAGGGCAGCGGCATGTTCCGCGTCATCCGCGATTCCGAGATGGAAATCGACGAGGAGGCGGAGGATCTGGTGCGGACCTTCGAATCCGCCCTCAAGCGGCGCCGGCTCGGCCGGGTGATCCTGCTGACCTTCAAGACCGGCATTCCCGAGGAGCTCAAGGCCCTGATCGTCGCCGAGATGCACGCCGCCCCCAGCGACGTGTTCGAGTTCGAGGGGCGGCTGGGGCTGGTCGATGCCCGCCAGATCATCACCGACCAGCGCGCCGATTTGCTGTTCCCGCCCTATCATGCCCGCTTCCCCGAGCGGATCCGCGATTTCGGCGGTGATTGCTTCGCCGCGATCCGCCAGAAGGACATCGTCGTCCACCACCCGTTCGAAAGCTTCGACGTGGTGGTGCAGTTCATCCGCCAGGCGGCGCGCGACCCGCAGGTGGTGGCGATCAAGCAGACCCTCTACCGCACCAGCGCCGACAGCCCGATCGTCAAGGCCTTGGTCGAGGCGGCCGAGGCCGGCAAGTCGGTGACCTGCATGGTCGAGTTGAAGGCCCGCTTCGACGAGGAGGCCAACATCCGCCTCGCCCGCACCCTGGAACGGGCCGGGGCTCAGGTGGTGTTCGGCTTCATGGAACTGAAGACCCATGCCAAGGTGTCGCTGGTGGTGCGGCGCGAGGAAGGCAAGCTGGTGTCCTACGTCCATTTCGGCACCGGCAACTACCATCCGATCACCGCCAAGATCTACACCGACCTGTCGTTCTTCACCTGCGACCCGGTGCTGTGCCGCGACGCCGCCCGCACCTTCAATTTCATGACCGGTTACGCGGTGCCGGAGGGGTTGGAAAAGCTGGCGATCGCGCCGTTGTTCCTGCGCCAGCGCCTGCTCGACCTGATCGCGGCCGAGATCGGCCATGCCCGCGCCGGCCGGCCGGCGATGATCTGGGCCAAGCTCAACTCGCTGGTCGATCCGCAACTGATCGACGCGCTCTACCGTGCCTCGCAGGCCGGGGTGCAGATCGATCTGGTGATTCGCGGCATCTGCTGCCTGCGCCCCGGCATTCCCGGCCTGTCCGAGACCATCCGGGTCAAGAGCATCGTCGGCCGTTTCCTCGAACATGCCCGCATCGTCTGTTTCGGCAACGGCCATCGCCT
>JBDLVO010000358.1:0-6440 GCA_039804805.1 Pseudomonadota bacterium | reverse complement strand
ATGGCCCCCACCCTCTACGACACCGACTTCTACGCCTGGGCCAACGAGCAGGCCGCTTTGCTGCGGGCCGGGAAGCTCGACGCCGCCGACATCGAGAACATCGCCGAAGAGATCGAGAGCATGGGCAAGGCTGAAAAGCGCGAACTGGTCAGCCGGCTCACCGTGCTGTTGATGCACCTCCTGAAGTGGCAGCACCAGCCGGAGCGGCATGGCGCATCCTGGCAGGCCACGATCAAGATCCAACGCCGCGACCTGAAGCGCCTCCTCAACGACAACCCGAGCCTGAAATCGAAGCTCAACGAAGCGTTCGGGGACGCCTACGAAGATGCCGTCACCAGCGCCAGCGGTGAAACCGGCCTCCCCGAAGCGGCCTTCCCGCCCGCCTGCCCTTGGTCGTTCGAGCGGGCGATGGACCCGGACTTCTGGCCGGAGGGGTGAAGCGGTGAAGGTCCCGGCGGTCCTTTCGGGAATGGGCTTCGGGCTCCTCACCGGGGCCTTCGCCGCCGTGGTGATCTGGGCGTTGACCGATGATCCGCCCAGCCAGCGGACGAGAGCGGCCTGCGATCGAGCCGTCGCCGATCTCCTTTCGACCAACGATCTTGTGACCCTGGAGCGCTCAAAGTTCCTCATCGAACGGCTCCATTGCGTGGTTGAGAAACGATTACCGTGATCCAAGCAAAAGCCCCGCCCTGAAAAAGGTGATCTGACATCACCTTTTATGCACCGGAGCGGGGCTGGGGAGGACAGATGACGGACCAGAAGGAGCGGCCCAACGTTCTCGAACTGCGAGTTCGGCCGGGGATGACTTTCGTGCAGCGGGGACTGGATGAGCGGGAGCCACCCCCTGAGGCCCCAGAACAAAGTCCCGCTCTCACGCCGGTTCGCAACGGGTCGGCGGAAATTCTCGCAAATCAACAAAATAAGCCTCTTATCCGCTCTCATCCTGGGGACCGACCGCTCTCATCTGAGAAAGCCACCACGCCTCCTACTTCACCTTCCAACGCGAAATCACTGCGCAGTAGACCGTCCTCCATACAGGATGGAGTCACTTTTTTAGTCATCGCATTAATTGCTTTTACATATTGGCTGTTTGCTCCAGCCGCTTTTGTTCCAATTTGGATGCTCGCTATTCGTAATATTATATTCTCACTTTTCTAGCGCACCTCATCGAGCAACCCCTGGCGCACGCTTCGGCTCGGTCTGGCCGAAATCCCACCAGTATTTGGTCCCGGTGATTTTCTCCATCCGGGCCTGGGCGCGGGCGTTGTAGCCGGGCGAGAACATCTCCTGAAGCTGCTGGAAGATGTAATGGTCGAACAGGGCCTTGGCGTAGAAGATGTTCGGGGTGAAGTGACGCTTGGCGAAGCGGATCGTGTCGCCGCCGATGTCCGCCTTGCCGCCAACGCTCCAATGAGCCAAATCTTGAGGAAGACTCATCACATCATCGGCGGCTCCGATGATCGGGCCAGCAAGCAGGCCGGATGCGCTGTGGGTGTTTTTCGACCCCGTCGGATCTTGCAACAGCAAATCCCCATAGACGCCTAAACTTCCGCCCGTCAGAACGGCCTTGATCACCTTCGAAATGTACTTTTCCTGCTTCGTGTCGGTTGGGTCAAACATGTCCTGGCCGTTGAACAGGTTCTTCAACTCCATCACCATCACGCCAAGAGCGCACGCCGTGACGAAGTACCGGGCGCGGAGCAGGGTCGGATTGGTCACTCCCCCCATCGAGCGCGAGCGTTGCCAGTAATTTTTAAGGATTGCCATCGGGGTGGATTTTAAGAACAGCATCGACCGCATAAGTTCCGACGGAAGACCAGTTCTATTAATATCCAACCCCTGACCAACCCGCCGCTCGACACCGGGCGACCCCGAGGCGATTTTCATCTCCCGCCCGACCACGCCGGACAGTTTCAGCGCCGCGTCGCGCCGGGCCGCATCGCGCAGGCCGGCGAGGTGCTGGTTCAGATCGGCATCCCATTCGGCTCGCCGCTCCGCCGAGAACGCGCCGCGCCCGTTCCGCTCCAGTCCGGCCACCCGCGCGGCATGGAAGGACCGGGCCTCGGCGATCCTGTCGGCGATCACCGCATCGACCGCCGCGTCCGGCAGCGCATAGAGGTGCGCCGGCAGCAGGATCGTTCTCGACCCGTCGTCGCCCCGCTCCAGATCGGCCGCGCGCCACAGATCCCAGGTCGGCTTGTCCACGCCGCTGCTCTCGAAGATCAGGCGATCCCCGGCCGGCAGCGCGTCCCATTCGTGCCGGCGGGTCAACGCCCCGATCGCGTCATGCATCACCGACGCCACCGCCATCGCCTTGCCTTCCTCAAACCGGTGCAGCAGACCGGCGACCACGGTGAAATTCGCCGCCTTGGCGCTGAAGTTCATCACCGGGTCATCGCGGACATACCGCCTCACGTCCTCCAGGATCGTCTGGACGCCAAGACCGATTCGGTTGGCAAGCTCCCTGTCGGCTGCGCTCCGGGGCGACAGGAAGTTCCGCATGGTCTTCAGCCACAACTGGATTTCGGGCAGGTTCGACAGCCGGGCGATCATGCTGAACCCGGCCATGTCCGGCATGCTGTTGGGGCCGGCCCCGCCCATGGTGGCGAAGGTGACGGCGTTCCGAATGATGTCGAACCGCCGGGCCCAGGCGGCGCCCTCGGGTGAGGTGTGCCCGCTGTCGCCGACCACCGCGTCGAAATAGCGCCGGGCGACCCCGGCATCGTGGTCGATCCGCTCCAGGCTCTCGCGGGCCGTGGCTTCATCCTTGGCCCGCAGGGTGGCCTGCCGCAGCAATTCCGCAAATGCCCCCCGGTAATCCGACCCGAACGCCTCGGTCAGGGCGATGTCGCGCGAGAACGCGACCGTGTGGTTCGCCAGCAGTTGCGGCACCGTCTTGTCGCCGTACTTCGTCTGCGCGGCCCGCCAGCTGTCGGAATCCTTGAAATGGATCTGGCGTTCCTTCTGGTAGGACCGGCGCGACGTGCTGAACCCGCCGCCGCCGCCGCTGTCTTTCGCCGCGCCGTCGGTGGCGATGGTGTCCGCCGCCTTGCCCAGGAATGCGCGCATTTGCTCGTCGGTGAACATGGTGCCGTCGGGGTTCCGGTAGATCCGGCGATCGACCCAACCCATGTGGTCTTCGACCCAGGCGTCCCGGTTGGCCGCGACCTTGTAGGACGACTGCCGCTGGGGGAGCCGCCAGTTGTCGAGCTTGCCGATTGGCATCCCGGCCAGCTTGGCGGCGGCGTGCATCTCGTCGATCACCGCGTTCCATTCCGCCGCCGCCTTCCTCGCCAGCGGATCGCCGCTGGCCCGGCCGAACACCTCGTCGAGGAACGGGCCGGCCATACGCTGCTCGTCCTTCAGGATCGCGCCGAGGGTTGGCATCTTCCCCCAAGCCTCGCGCCCCATCGCCTCCTGCCGGCTCTCGACCGACTGCCGGCCGGACTTGTCGAGCGACGCCCGCATGGTGAGCAGGTTGTAGAGCGACTTGACCGAGGCGGCCGGGGCGTGGCTGTTGACGTAATCGAGGTTCGCCGCCGCCTTGGCGACGTTCTGTGCGCTGCGGACCTTCGCCTCGACCGCCTGCTGCACGACTTCCTTCTGCGCCAGCGCCACCGCCTTGGCGTAGAGGTCGGACGGCGCCATGCTGGCGGCGGCCCTCGGGTTCTCCAGATAGACCCGCTTCATCGCGCCCTTCAGGTGGTCCTCGATCAGGTCGAGTTCCCGATCCGACAGCGCCCGGCCGGCGGCCAGGGCCACCGCCTGCTTGCATTTGTCCTTCATGGTCATGCCCTCAATGCGCAGGCTGCCGCCGTTTCGATCAGGCGGGACAGTTCGGTTGCTTGGGCGATCTCGGCGTCATGGCGGGCCAGCACTTCATGCGCCGGGGCCGCGCCGTCATCGCCGACACCGATGGTCAGGTTGGGTCGTTCCGCCAGCGCCTGCCGGGCGGCCAGCACCTCCAGCGGCTGGGGACCGGCCTCGGCGCCATGGGCGGCGGCGATTTCCGCATCGGTCGCCAGCATCCGGTCATAGATGCGGCGCAACCCCTCCGGCACCGGTCCACCCAGGGCGGTCAGGTCCGCGTAGACGGAACGCAACCAGGCCCCGAACCGGGCGAACACATCGGCCAGGGCCGGCGTCGGGGCCTTGCCATCGCGCAGATAGGCCTCGAACCCTTCGGCAAACGCTTCGTGCTGTTCGACCGTGGGGGCCTCTCCTTCCTTGATCCCCAGCGCCTCGCGCACATCGTTCCACAGGGCCCTCGCGCCGGGGTGCTCCATTTCTCCGGCGCGGCCCAGCATTTCGAGCCAGATGTGGGCGGATTCATGCACGAAGGACGATTCGTCGGCGGCCTCGAACAGCCGGACAAGGATTTGCCGGTCGCCGAACGAGACGCTGGCGCGCGGATCCCCCGGCCGGTCCTGGTAGAAGACGCTGCCGTGCTTGTTGACGATGTCGGCTTTCGTGAGTACCGTAGGAGTTGCGGAGGCACCCGAAGACCCTGTACCCCCTGGTGACGTTGTCCAGGACTGTGGCAGGCGAGGGATATCCTCCGCATCCCTCACATAAAGCATCGGCCCCATGGGATGGGTTCGCTCGTGGACCGTCGGCACCACGTTGCCCTGCCCATCGCCAAGCTGGCCGCGCGGGCCGACCACCACCGCGACCGGGTCTCCGCCCTTTCCCTCCAGATCGGTGATCACCACCAGGCGCCCGGGGCCGTGTCGCAGGTCATCGTCGGCGAAGACGGCGACCGGGTCGGCGATGGCGCGAACCAGATCGGCGATATGATCCGGCCCGATCTTGGTGTTGTGCTTTCCCGCGGTGGGGGAGGAGGGATCGCGGCTTGCGATCGCTTTGTCGAGGACCGATTTCGGCAAGGCGATGTCGGCTAAATCAAGCCCCAACTCCTGGAGCACCGGAGGCGTGCGGCCGAGATTGAGCGCGCGCCGGCTCGCCTCCCCTCGCAGCGCGGCGTCGAGCTGCCGATTGAACAGGGCCTCCGTCCGGGCGATATCGAACCGGCGAAACGGGGACGGCTGCTCCAGCACCAGCCCATCCCGCACGTCCAGGCCCAGAGTTCGGTATGTCTCCCAGGCATCGAACCCGCCCCGTTCGCCGACGAAGGTGCGGAAGAACGCCCCCCACAGGGCCCCGCCAGCCTCGGCCTCTTCCGGGGCGCGGCCGGCGGCGACCAACTTGTCGCGGATGTCCGCCGCGATCCGGCGGCCAGCTTCGGCAGGGGGGAGTGTGGGCGGAGCGTCCGCCTCGGGTCGCGGCGCCGGCTCGATCTCCTTCGCCACCTCGGCCGCCGCTTCGGCCTGCCACGCCTCGCGCGCCGGATCTCTGACGAAATCGACATCATGGATCCCGGTGCCGTCGAAGTTCGGCTGCCGCCCTTCGACCACCGCCCGCTCGATTTCGGCCAGGGCGTCGAGGTGTGCCGCCATCGCTTCGGGGGTGGCCGGCAGCCCCGGCGCGGTGTCGGTGTCGGCGTGCCGGGCCTCACGGATCGCCAGCGCGTCATCGACGGCGGCGGGCGAGGGCTCGACCCGGCCGGCACGCCATTGGTGGAAGCCGGTGAACGCCGCGCCCAGGATGGCGTCGGTCGCCAGCGCCTCGCCGTCCCACACCCGATATTGCTCGGCCATGCCCTGATAGCCGGCCCCGGCCAGGATGGTGCTGTTGGCATACCGCCCCGCCGCCCCCAGGCCGGCGTTCGCCGCCGCCGACGTGGCGAGGTTCGGCACGATCCCCCGCAAGCCCCAGGTCACCGGCATCAGCGCGCCCAGACCGGCCGTAACCCCCGTGGCAAGGGCAGCCCATCGCGCCGTCTCCTCGTCCACCCCGCGCGCGATAGCCTCGTCATAGGAGCCAACCCCTTCGGAGGCGCCGACCGTGCCCATTGCCACCAGCGGTCCAGCAGGACCGGCTACAATGGCGGGCGCGGCCTCCGTGAGCCCCTTGGCGACCCCTTTGACGATCTGGCTTCCTGTCCCCATGGTGGTCGCGCCGAACTGATTGGCCTCAGTCGCCACCTGCGACGCGCGCCCGATCGCGTCTTCAAGCCCCCCTGCGAATCCCGTCCCAAAGGTGACGTCGGCCTGTTCAGCCAGCGGCAGTAGGACCGATCCCAGCCCGCGACCGACCGCCGCCTGTGCTGCGGTCATGCCGGCATGCAGGCCGCGCGGGATGCTTGCCCACGCCTCGTCGAAGAACCCAGGGTAGGCCGACGGGTCGTGGGGATCAGGCGGGTTGACCCGTCCCGCCTCCAGATCTTCGCGGATTTGCTCGGGGGTGCTGAACCAGCCCATTTAGACCTCATACCAGATCCCAGTAATCAGCACCCATGCGCCCATTCGCGGAGTCCGATGGACATGATGGTCCATGGCTGGTCGACGAGTTTGTTCCAGGCGTAGCAGCAGTGGTCGACG
>JBDLVO010000357.1:0-3554 GCA_039804805.1 Pseudomonadota bacterium | reverse complement strand
GGGGGAGGATTGATGCAATTCAACGTCGTCTTGAACGATCGCGGGGAAAGGCGAAGCGAAACCGCTTCGTTCCCGTCACTGGAGGAGGCGCTGTCCCATTACCAGCAGCAGGGGCTGGTGGTCGAGGACATCGCCTCCCTGCCCCCGGCGATGACGGAGGAAAGCGCGGCCGGAGCGCCCCGCCCCACGGCCGGAACGCCGCTGCGGGTGATCCTGCTGAAAGCGGTGTGTTTTGTCCTGATCGCCGCCGCTTTCTCCCTGGCGCAGGGGGCGCTGGTCGGCGCGGTGGCCGGATCGGGCGCCTTCCTGCTGTTCTTCTGTCCCCTGTTTTATTCGCTGGTGGCGATCGTGCCGCCGATCTGGCGGCGGGGCTTCGCCCTCTGGCCGCGTCTGGCCGGGCTGGGCGCCGCGATGGCGGTGTCGCTGCTGTTCGGCGTCGCGGTGCCGCTGGGGTTGGCGGTCGAGGGCCAGGATCTCGACCTGCCCGTCACCGTGCTCCAGATCCTGTGGGTGGCCGGCGGTCTCGTCGTGCTGGTGGGCGGCCCCTGGCTGGCGGTGCTGGTGATGGACCACCTGCGGGGCAAGCGGACGGAACAGGCGGCGTGCGCCGCCGAAACCGCCCGGCGCCGTCCGGCGGTGATGCGGCTGTGCCTGATCCTGATGGGGGGCGCGCTGACGGTGGGCATGGTCAATTACGGCGTCAATTACCAAGAGATGCTGATGCGGATGGGCGCGGCGATGCCGGTCGTCAACGTCTGGTCCTTCCTGCTGCTGTCGGTCATCTACGCCGTTTTCCTGATGGTCCGGCTCTACAAGGGCGATAACTTTTTCAGGATTGTCTTTGGAATCAGTGTCCTGATTGGAACCCCGCTTTCGATCAACACGCTTTACCGGAATTTCAGCGGCAATTATTCCGATCTGCTGTTCCAGACGGTGACCATGGCGTTGAATGCCGTGGTGGTTTATCTGATCCTGACCGAGCCGGCGCGCTCCTGGTTCCGCGACGCGGCGGCCCGCCGGGTCTGACGGTCGCGAGCGCCGCCATTGCCTGCGGCGGGAGCCGGCTGACGGCCTGGACCGGCCGCCCCACCCGATCATCCCCCATCAGGGTGGTTCTTGCCCCGCCCGGCGGAATATCCCTGCTCCTCCTCCGGGTGTTCCGTCGCCGGGGGGAAGCGGTCAGACTATCAGCGTCCTCTGATATGGAGCCCGCCGGAGATGGATCAGTCCAGTCGCTATGCCAACCTCGCCCTCGACGAAGCCGGCTTGATCGCCGGGGGGCGCCATGTGCTGTGTGCCTATCGGATGAAGCCGAAGGCCGGCCACGGCTATCTCGCCACCGCCGCCCATTTCGCCGCCGAATCCTCGACCGGCACCAATGTCGAGGTCTGTACCACCGACGATTTCACCCGGGGGGTCGATGCGCTGGTCTACGCCATCGACGAGACCCGCGAGCTGATGAAGATCGCCTACCCGGTCGAACTGTTCGACCGCAACATCATCGACGGCCGGGCGATGATCGCCTCGTTCCTGACCCTGACGATCGGCAACAACCAGGGCATGTCCGACGTCGAATACGCCAAGATGATGGATTTCTACGTCCCGCCGGCCTATCTGCAATTGTTCGACGGTCCGGCCTGCAACATCGTCGACATGTGGCGGGTGCTGGGGCGGCCGCTGGTCAATGGCGGCATGGTGGTCGGCACCATCATCAAGCCGAAGCTCGGCCTGCGTCCGCAGCCCTTCGCCGATGCCTGCCATCAGTTCTGGCTGGGCGGCGATTTCATCAAGAACGACGAGCCGCAGGGCAATCAGGTGTTCGCGCCGCTGAAGGAGACCATCCGTCTGGTCGCCGACGCGATGCGTCGCGCCCAGGACGCCACCGGCGAGGCCAAGCTGTTCTCGGCCAACATCACCGCCGACGATCCGGCCGAGATGCTGGCGCGCGGTCACTACATCCTTGAGACCTTCGCCGAGAACGCCAACCATGTCGCCTTCCTGGTCGACGGCTATGTCGCCGGCCCGACCGCGGTGACCACCTGCCGGCGCAATTTCCCCAACCAGTTCCTGCATTACCACCGCGCCGGCCACGGGGCGGTGACCAGCCGCCAGTCGCTGCGGGGCTATTCGGTGCTGGTGCATATGAAGATGGCCCGGCTGATCGGGGCCAGCGGCATCCATACCGGGACGATGGGCTACGGCAAGATGGAGGGCGACGCCAGCGAGAAGGCGGTGGCCTACATGCTGGAGCGCGAGGTCGCCGACGGGCCGTTCTATCGCCAGTCCTGGCAGGGGTTCAAGCCCTGTACCCCGATCATCTCGGGCGGGATGAACGCGCTGCGGCTGCCCGGCTTCTTCACCAATCTCGGCCATGCCAACGTGATCCAGACCTCGGGCGGCGGCGCCTTCGGTCACCAGGACGGCGCGGTCGCCGGGGCGCGCTCGCTGCGGCAGGCGTGGCAGGCCTGGAGCGAGGGGGCCGAGCTGATCGATTACGCCAAGGACCATCCCGAACTGCGCGGGGCGTTTGCCTCGTTCCCCGAGGATGCCGACCGGTTCCATCCTGGCTGGCGCGACCGCCTCGGCTTCGCCTGAGCCCGGCGGCTCCAACCAGGGGGACCTGATGTCGAAACAGCATCCGATCATCGCCGTCACCGGTTCGTCCGGCGCCGGCACGTCTACCGTCAAGGCGGCGTTCGAACACATGTTCCGGCGCGAGGGCATCCGTGCCGCGATCGTCGAGGGCGACAGCTTCCACCGCTATAACCGCGCCGACATGAAGCAGAGGATGGCCGCGGCCGAGAAGGAGGGCAACCGCAGCTTCAGCCATTTCGGCCCCGAGGCCAACCTGTTCACCGAGATGGAGGAATTGTTCGCCCGCTATGGCGAGACCGGCGGCGGCCCGCGCCGGCTTTATCTTCACAACGAGGACGAGGCGGTTCCGTTCGCCGCGCAGGGGCTGACCCCCGGCCAGTTCACCCCGTGGGAGGAGATCCCCCCGGACACCGATTGTCTGTTCTATGAGGGCCTGCACGGCTGCATCGTCACCGACACGGTGGATTGTGCCCGCCATGTCGATCTCAAGATCGGGGTGGTGCCGGTGATCAACCTCGAATGGATCCAGAAGATCCATCGCGACACCCACCATCGCGGCTATTCCGAGGCGGCGGTGACCGAGACCATCCTGCGGCGGATGCATGACTACATCTATTACATCCTGCCGCAGTTCAAGCTGACCGACATCAACTTCCAGCGGGTGCCGGTGGTCGATACCTCCAACCCGTTCATCGCCCGCGACATCCCCAACGCCGATGAAAGTCTGGTGGTGATCCGCTTCCGCAAGCCCGACCGGCTCGAGGTCGATTTCCCCTTTCTGCTGCGGATGCTGAAGGATTCGTGGATGAGCCGGCGCAACACCATCGTCGTCCCCGGCGGCAAGATGGGGCTGGCGATGGAACTGATCATGACGCCGATCCTGCGGCGGATCATGGTCGAACGCGGCACCGCCTGACGCGGGGCTGCCGCCCCGGCCCCGCCCGGAGGCTCGCGCCTCC
>JBDLVO010000356.1:0-10833 GCA_039804805.1 Pseudomonadota bacterium | reverse complement strand
CATGCAGGCAATCATCGGCGCCATCGTCATCGTATCCCGCCAGTAAAGTCCAGAAGAACCGCAAGGGTGAGTGTAACGAATTCTTAACCGTCACCCTGTTCGGCCTGACGGGGATGGTAGTCCGGTTCGCGGATCCTGCCAAGACGGCGCGACGCGCTTCAGCCATCCCGTTTGAACACGGATACCGCCAGCGGCGGCAGCCGCAACAGGATCGACCAGGAATGGCCGTGCCACGCCACGTCCTCGGCCTCGACCCCGCCATTGTTGTGAACGTTGGCCCCGCCGTACCATTCCGAATCGGTGTTGAGGATCTCGCGGTAGAAACCCGGCTCGGGCACGCCGACGCGATAGCCCTCGCGGGTGATCGGGGTGAAATTGCCGGCCACCACCACGAAATCATGCGGGTCGACGGCGCGGCGGATCCAGGTCAGCACCGAATTGTCGCGGTCGTTGCAGTCGATCCAGGCAAAGCCGCGCTGGTCGGTGTCGAGCTGATGCAGCGCCGGCTCGGTGCGGTAGAGCCGGTTGAGGTCGGCGACCAGCCGCTGCACCCCCTGATGGACCGGGTACTGGGTCAGGTGCCAGTCGAGGCTGGCATCGACGTTCCACTCGCTGCTCTGGCCGAACTCGCCGCCCATGAACAGCAGCTTCTTGCCGGGTTGGGTCCACATGAAGCCGTAATAGGCGCGCAGATTGGCGAAACGCTGCCATTCGTCGCCCGGCATCCGCCTCAGCAGCGAGCCCTTGCCGTGCACCACCTCGTCATGGGACAGCGGCAGCACGAAATTCTCGTGGTAGGCGTAAAGCTGGGCGAAGGTCAACTGGTTGTGATGGTAGCGGCGGTGGATCGGATCCTTCGAGAAATAATCGAGGGTGTCGTGCATCCACCCCATGTTCCATTTGTAGCCGAAGCCGAGCCCGCCGAGATGGACCGGGCGCGACACCATCGGCCAGGCGGTCGATTCCTCGGCCACCGTCATCGCGCCGGGATGTTCCTGGTAGACCATCTGGTTCATCCGGCGCAGGAACTCGATCGCCTCGAGGTTCTCGTTGCCGCCGAAGCGGTTGGGCAGCCAGTCGCCCGGCTCGCGCGAATAATCGAGATAGAGCATCGAGGCCACCGCGTCGACCCGCAGCCCGTCGACGTGGAATTCCTCCAGCCAATAGAGCGCGTTGGCACAGAGGTAGTTCAACACCTCGGTGCGGCCGAAATTGTAGATCAGGGTGTTCCAGTCGCGGTGGACGCCGAGGCGGGGATCCTGGTGCTCGTAGAGATGGGTGCCGTCGAACCAGTGCAGCCCGTGCGGGTCGCTGGGGAAATGGGCGGCGACCCAGTCGATGATCACGCCGATGCCGCGCTGGTGCAGCCGCTCGACGAAGGCACGGAACTCGTCCGGGTTGCCGTAGCGGCTGGTCGGCGCGAACAGCCCGACCGGCTGATAGCCCCACGAGCCGCCGAACGGATGCTCATGCACCGGCAGCAGCTCGACATGGGTGAAGCCCATCTCGGCGACGTAATCGCCCAGTTCGTCGGCCAGTTCGAGATAGGACAGCGGCCGGTTGCCCTCGTCGGGGCGGCGGCGCCACGAGCCGAGATGGACCTCGTAGATGCTGACCGGGGCCTGGCGGTCGCTGCGGCGCTGGCGGCCGCGCATCCATTCGGCATCGTCCCATGGCCGGGACGGCTGGGCCCACACCAGCGAGGCGGTCTTGGGCGGGCGCTCGGCCCACACCCCGCAGGGATCGGCCTTCAGCGGCAGCATCACCCCGCCGCGGGCGAGGATCTCGTATTTGTAGACCGCGCCGTGATCGAGCCCGGGAATGAACACTTCCCACACCCCGGCCTCGTGGCGCAGCCGCATCGGGTGGCGGCGGCCGTCCCAGCCGTTGAAGTCGCCGACCACCGACACCCGCTCGGCATTGGGGGCCCACACCGCGAAGCCGACCCCCGTGACCCCGTCGAACGCGCGCGGATGGGCGCCGAGCACCTGATAGAGGCGGTGATGGGTGCCCTCGACCAGCAGATGGACGTCGAGGCTGCCGAGCAGCGGCGGGAAACGGTAGGGATCGTCGATCTCGGCCACCGCGCCGTCGCGGCCGGTCACCCGCAGACGGTAGCGCGCCGGCTCGGCCGCCAGGCGGACGGCGAACAGGCCGTCGGGATGAACCCGGGTCATCGCCACCGCCTGATCGCCGTCAAGCAATTCGACCGAGGCGGCCTGGGGCTGGAAACAGCGCACCACCGCCCCGTCCGCGACCGGATGCGGTCCCAGCACGGCGAAGGGGTCACCATGGCGCCCGGCGGCAAGGGCATCGGCATCGCCGGGTCGGACCAGTACGGGGGTCTCGCGCATGTCAGCTCCTCGAAGGTCAGGAAACGGGGAAAACCCGCCGGACGGGCTGGCGGGCCTTGGCGCCGGGCCGTCTCCTTTAACTCGTTCTTGTAAGTGTCAACGCCCGCAAGAGCGATGGCAAAGGGGGATTTCGCACCCCCGCCCTCTCCAATTACCCCGGATTTCACCGCCACCGCAACCCGGGCAACCGGCTGGTGGAATCGAATCGCCCGCCCCTCCCCGCTCTGCTATCGTAAAGGTCGTCTTGGCGGAGCAACGAAAGGCGTGGCGCGATGAGCATCGTCGGCAAGGTCATCGGGGTGGTCGGCGCCGGTCTGGGGCTGATCCTGCTCTATGTCTCGGTCTCGGCCAGCGGCGCCCTGTCCGGCGCCAACACCGACCCCAGCCCGGCGACCAGCCCGCTCGGCTTCGCGATCTATATCGGCCTGCTGCTGACCGCCGTCTGCGGCGGACTGGTCCTGATTCTCGCCACCTCGGGCGGCGGCGACGAGTGACCCCCGGCGGTGGCCGGCCCCCGCGCGGGCCGGCGCGGCCTACTCGGCGTCGTCCTCGTCCATCGACAGCACCCCGTTCAGCAATTCCTCGACCTGGGCCCGGGGCAGATCGCGGGTGATGAACACGATCCGGGTGCGGTGATCCTGATCGGGCCAGCCCGGCAGCGGCGCCGGCGGATGGAATACGTGCTGAACCCCGTGAATCGCCAGCGGCTCGACGCTTTCGCGCGCATTGACGATCCCCTTGACCCGCAACAGCGCTTCGCCCCGGGTCGAGATCATCATCTCCAGCGCCAGCGCCAGCGCCGGCCAGGACACCGGCTCGTCCATGGTGAACACGAACGACTGGATCCGGTCGTCATGGCGGTGGGGCTCGTGGTCATGCCCATGCCCGTGGTCATGCCCGTGGTCATGCCCGTGCCCGTGGTCATGCCCGTGCCCGTGGTCATGATCCTGGGCGGCGGCTTCGTCGCGGGCGCGGTAGGCTTCCTCGTTAAGCCAGCGGGCGACGTCGGGGATGTGGGTGTCGCGGTTGAACAGACCGGCATCGAGCACCGCCGCCGGATCGAGCCGGCCCTGTTCGGCCACGATCACCGGCGCGGCGGGATTGAGCGCGGCCAGCCGCTCGCGCAGCGCCGCCACCGCCGCCGCCGAGGCGAGATCGGTCTTGGTCAGCACCAGCCGGTCGGCCACCGCCGCCTGCTTGACCGCCTCGTCCTGGGCATCGAGGGTGGCGGCACCGCACACCGCATCGACGGTGGCGACGATGCCGTCGAGCTTGTAGCGCGCCGACAGCACCGGATCGTTCATCAGGGTGTGCAGGATCGGGGCCGGATCGGCCAGCCCGGTGGTTTCGATCACCACCCGGCCGAATTCGGGCACCTCGCCCTTGACCCGGCGCAGGAACAGGTCGCGCATCGCCTCGACCAGATCGCCGCGGACGCTGCAACACAGGCAGCCGGATTCGAGCAGCACCACCGTCTCGGTCAGCGGCCGCACCAGCAGATGGTCGAGCCCGACCTCGCCGAACTCGTTGATCAGCACGGCGGTGTCGGCCAATCCGGGCTGGCCCAGCAGGTGGTTGAGCAGGGTGGTCTTGCCGCTGCCGAGAAAACCGGTCAGCACGGTAACGGGAATCAGGCTCATCCGCTGCTCTCTCCTTGATAAATCAGGCGCCGTAGAGCTGCTCGGGCGGCACCAGCACCGGCGCGACCTCGACCAGCCCCTCGGGGCGGGCGGCGGTGTAGAAACAGGTCCGCCGCCCGGTGTGGCAGGCGACCCCGTCCTGTTCGACCAGCACCAGCAGGGTATCGCCGTCGCAATCGACCCGCAGATCGACCAGACGCTGGCGCTGGCCCGAGCTTTCGCCCTTGCGCCACAGCTTGCCCCGCGAGCGCGACCAGTAGCAGACCTGACCGGTGGTCAGGGTCTCGGCCACCGCGTCGCGGTTCATCCAGGCCATCATCAGCACCTCGCCGCTGTCGTGCTGCTGGGCGATCGCCGCCACCAGCCCGTCGGCGTCGAAGCTGATGCGGTCCAGCAGGGCGGCGGGGTCGATCTGGGCGGACATCGGCGGTTCTCCTCGATTGCTTGCGGCCCCGGTATACCCCGCGCCCGTCCCGCCGCAAACCCCGCCGGCCAAAAAACCCGCGCCCGGCCACGAGAGGAATGTTATAACATAACCCTTCCCTGGGGAGCACGCATGACCTTTCCCTCGCCCTCGCACGACCATGACCATTGCATCGCCGCCGCGCTGGCGCTGGCCGAGCGCGAATGCCACCGGCGCGGCGCCCGGCTGACCGAATTGCGGCGGCGGGTGCTGGCGCTGGTGTGGGACAGCCATTGCCCGATCGGGGCCTATGCCCTGCTCGACCGCCTCGGCCATGACGGCCGCGCCGCCGCGCCGCCGACGGTCTACCGCGCGCTGGAGTTCCTGCTCGATCAGGGGCTGATCCACCGGGTGCCGTCACGCAACGGCTATATCGGCTGCCCCCGCCCCGATCACCCCCATGCCGGCCGGATCCTGCTGTGCCAGCGCTGCGGCCGGGCCAGCGAACTCGATGCCCCCGACCTCGACGCCGCCATCGCCGCCGCCACCGCCGCCCAGGGCTTCCACGCCCACCGCCTCAGCCTCGAAATCGAGGGGCTCTGTCCCGCCTGCCACGCCGCCGGGCCGTGACCCTCGGCGGGCTGCCGCCCGCACCCGCGTGGGGCGGGGGCCCCAAACCCCGTTATTTTTGTAAATAAAGGGGGGGGGGGCGGGGGCCCCCCGTCCGGCGGCGGGGGGTCGGTACTGGGCAAGGCAAAGGAGAAGGCGCTGCCCTGGCCGGGCTGGGATTCGGCCCAGATCCGGCCGCCGAGGGCCTGGACGATGCGTTTGCAGATGGCCAGGCCGACACCGCTGCCGGCGGGGCCTTCGTGGGGACGGACGCGGCGGAACAGTTCGAACACGTCCTGTTCGTCGGGATCGAAGCCGATGCCGTTGTCGCGGATGGTGAACACCCATTCCGCCTCGCCGCGCCGGGCGGAGATTTCGACCCGGCAGGGGCGGCCGGGCGTGCGGAACTTGACGGCGTTGCCGACCAGATTCTGGAACAGTTGCATCAGTGGCAATTCGTCGGCCTGGACCTCGGGCAGGTCGCCGATGACGATCTCGGCCTGGCTGTCGCGGATGATGGCGTCGAGGCTTTCGACCGCGACCCGGCAGGCGGCCAGGGCCGAGACCCGGGCCGGCGGACCGACATTCGAACTGACATAGGAATAGGCCAGCAGGCCGCCGATCAGTTCGTGCATCCGCCGCGCCCCATCGACGACGTAGCGCAGGTAATCATGGCCGGTGGAATCGAGCCGGTCGCCGAGATGGCGTTCGAGCAATTGGGCAAAGCTGGTGACCGAGCGCAGCGGTTCGCGCAGATCGTGGGCGGCGACGAAGGCGAAGCGTTCGAGTTCGGTGTTCATCACCGTCAGCCGTTCGATCACCGCCTGCATCGCGTCGGCGATGCGCTGCTGCTCGGCGAGGCGGGCCTCGATCACCGCGATCTGGCGCTGACGCTGCGCCGCCTCGCGCCGGCCGATCACGTTGCGGACCCGGGCCAGCACCAGCGGGGCGACGAACGGCTTGTGGATGAAATCGTCGGCGCCGAGCGACAGGCCATATTCCTCGTCGCTGGGGGAATCGAGCCCGGTCAGGAAGATCACCGGCACCTCGCGCCCGAGCGGATGGAAATGCAGCCGGCGGCAGACCTCGAACCCGTCGAGGCCGGGCATCATCACGTCGAGCAGCACCAGATCGGGGGTCGGCTCGCGTTCGAGCCGGGCCAGCGCGGCGCTGCCGTCGGCGGCGGTCTCGACCTCGTAGCTGCCGGCCAGCAGGTCCTCCAGCACCAGACAATTGTCGATCTGGTCATCGACCACCAGGATCAGCGGTTTGGCCTTCATGGACTTCCTTTCGCCCCCGCCCCCGCCGCATGGGCCGCCACCTCGGCCACCAACGCCGCGACCGCCTCGGCCAGGCCGTCGGCCGCCGCCACCAGTTCCACCGCCGGCACCGCGCCGGAGCGCGCCAGCCGCTCGACCTCCGTCGCCTGCCGGCGCAGCGGCTCGGCATGGAGGTTGCCGGCGGTGCCCTTGACCTTGTGGGCCAGGGCGGACAACGCGGCGGCATCGCCGACCCGCCCGGCCTCGCGCAGGGCCGCCGCCGTGCCGGCATGGGCGTCGCACACCGTCGCCGCCAGCCGGGCGATGAATTCCTCGCGTCCCTGATAGTGGTGAGACAGGGCGGCCCAATCAACCCCCGCCGGCGCGACCGCCGCCGGGGCCGGCGCGACCGACGACACCTGGGCGCGGATCACCTCGACCAGCCGGTCGAGATGGACCGGCTTGGTGACATAGGCCACCATCCCGGCGGCGCGGCAGCGCGCCTCCTCCTCGGGCAGGGCATGGGCGGTGATGCCGATCACCGGCAGACCCGGCGCCAGCGCTCCCAGTCGGCGGGCGAGGTCGTAGCCGTCCATCTCGGGCATCTGGATGTCGGTCAGCACCACGTCGAAGGCGGCGGCGCCGTCCCGTTCGACGATCGCCAGCGCCTCGCGGCCGTTGCCGGCCTCGACCAGCCCGGCCCCGGTCAGCGCCAGCATCTCGGCCAGCACCAGCCGGTTGACCTCGTTGTCCTCGGCCGCCAGCACCCGGATCCCCGCCAGCGGATGTTCGAGCGCCGGTGGCGGCGGCGGCGGCGGGGACGGCGCGACCTCGGCCAGCACCTGCCGGGCCCGCAGCGGCCAGTCGAGCCCGACCGCCACCCCGGCCAGCCCGGACGGCAACCGGCCCGAGGGGGGATCGAGCGCCACCGCCACCCGCCGCCCCAGCGCCGCCAGCTTGCGCAGGATCGTCACCGCCTCGGCGGCAAGGGGGGCACCGACCACCAGGATCGCCGCCTCGGGCAGCGGGTCGAGCCCGTCGGCCAGGGTCACCGCCGCGCCGCGCGCCCGCAGCGCCGGGACCAGATCGGCCACCGCCGCGCCATCGAGACCGATCAGCGCCACCGGCGGCGGCGGCGGCGGCGGCGGATCGGCCAGCGCCCGCAGCGGCAGCCGGACGGTGAAGCGGGTGCCGGCGCCCGGGGCGCTGTCGACCGTCACCTCGCCCTGCATCAGGGTCAGCAGGTGGCGGCAGATCGACAGGCCGAGCCCGCTGCCGCCGAAATGGCGGGTGGTCGAACTGTCGGCCTGCTCGAACGGCTGGAACAACCGGGCGACCTGCTCGGGGCTCATGCCGATGCCGCTGTCGCTGACGGTGAAGATCAGCGCCCCCTCGCCCACCGCCGCCACCAGCGCCACCGAGCCGCCCGCCGGGGTGAACTTGACCGCGTTGGACAGCAGGTTGCCCAGCACCTGGGTCAGCCGGGCCGGGTCGCCCTCGATCCGCGCCGGCAGCTCGACCGCCTCGTCGATCCGCATCCGCAGCCCCTTGTCGCGCGCCCGCGCCGCCACCAGCCCGACCGCGCGGTCGATCACCGGGCCGAGCGCCAGCGGCACCCGCTCGGCCCGCACCTTGCCGGCCTCGATCTTGGAGAAATCGAGGATGTCGTGGACCACGTCGAGCAGGGTCTCGCCCGAATCGACGATGCGGCCGAACAGGGCGCGGGCGCGCTCGCCGACCTGGGGGTCGCCCCGGCCGAGCTGGGCCAGGCCGAGCACGGCGTTGAGGGGGGTGCGGATCTCGTGGCTCATGTTGGCGAGGAAGTCGCGCCGGACCTGGGCCAGCCGCTGCGCCTCGGCCAGCGCCGCCTCGCGGGCGCGGCTGGTCTCGATCTGGGCGGTGACGTCGCTGAAACTGACCACCGCGCCGATGATCGCCCCGTCCTGCTTGATCGGATGCACCGCGTAATGGACCGGAAAGGCGGTGCCGTCGGCACGCCAGAACACCTCGTCCTCGACCCGCCGGGTGATGCCGTCGGCCAGGGTCAACGTCGCCGGACAGGCGACCTCGGCATAGAACGAGCGGTCGGGATGGCTGTGATGGAAGGCGAGATGGGCGTTGTGGCCGATCAGCGCCTCAAGCGGGGTGTCGAGCAGGGCGCAGGCGGCGGAATTGGCGAAGGTCACCACCCCGTCGTCATCGATGCCGAACAGGCCATCGGCGCTCGATTCGAGGATCAGCCGCCATTTGGCCTCGGCGGCGCGCAGGTCGGCGGTGCGCAATGCCACCACTTCCTCCAGGTGATGGCGGTAGAGGTCGAGTTCCTGGGCGGTCCGCTTCCTTTCGGTGATGTCCTCCTTGATCGCCAGATAATGGGTGACCTCGCCCTCGGCGTTGCGCACCGGGGAAATGCGGTCGAGTTCAATGAACACCTCGCCGTTCTTGCGCCGGCTGATGAACTCGCCCTGCCACGCCCGCCCCTCGGCCAGGGTCTGCCACAATTCGGCATAGGTCGAGGCCGGGGTCAGCCCCGAGGCCAGCAGGGTCGGGTTCTGGCCGATCAGTTCCTCCCGCTGATAGCCGGTCATCTCCAGCAGGGCAGCGTTGACATAATCGATGGTGCCGTCGGCATTGGTGATCTGGATGCCGTTGGGGCTCTGCTCGACCGCCAGCGACAGCTTGCGCACCTGCTCGCGCGCCTGGATCCGCTCGGTGATGGTCTCGCTCAGGATCAACAGCCCGCCGACCGCGCCATCCTCGCCGCGCCAGGGCAGCACCTCCCAGCGCAGCCAGTCGGTGCCGCCATCGGGCCGGGGGTAGAGATCCTCCTCGCATTTCTCGCTGGTCCCGGCCAGACAGCGGCGGTGGATCTCCTTCCAACGCTCGGGCAGGGTGGGAAACAGCTCGTAATGGCAGGCGCCGATCACCCTGGCGGGATCGAGCCCGAAATCGGCCGCCCAGCGCCGGCTGGCGACCAGATAGCGCATGTCGCGATCGAACATCGCCAGCGCCACCGGGGCGTTGTCGATGAACAGCCGCAGCCGGCTCTCGGCCACCGTCCGTTGCAGCTCCGCCAGCTTGCGGTCGGTGATGTCCTGAAGCGTGCCGCGAATCGCCGTCACCCGCTCGCCCTCGCGCAGCGGGACGCCGATCGCCCGGACCCATTTGCGCTGGCCGGCCGGGGTGACCAGTTCCAGTTCCAGTTGGTAGCCGATGCCATGGTCGCGCGCCGCCGCCAGCGCCGCCTCGATCCGCGCGCGGTCGCGGCCGTGGAACTGGGCCAGCCCCCGTTCGAGCGACACCGCGTCGCCCGGCTCCAGCCCCTGGATCTCGGCCACCTCGTCGGTGATCGCCACCGCGCCGCTGGCGAGGTCGAGGCTCCAGGCGCCGATATGGGCCAGCCGGCTCATCTCGTGCAGCAGGGCGTCCTTCTCGCGCAACGCCGCCTCGGCCTCGACCCGGGCGGAGATGTCGAGGGCGACCCCGCTGCGGGGAAAGCGCATCCCGTCGCGGTCGGGTCCGCTCGGGGTCGAGTTGAACTGGATCCACTTGACCCGCCCGCTCGGAGTGGTGAGGCGCAGATCGACGCTGTAGGGCTGGCGCGCCTGGGTGGCGGCGCGGTGCTGGGGGAGGATCCGCGCCCGCTCGACCGGTTCGATCTGGCGGCGGATCGCGCCCAGATCGGCCAGCGCCTCGGCCGGCTCGATCTCGAACAGCTCGCGGCAGTAATCGCTGGCATAATGCAGCTTTTCGTTGCCGTCGTCATCGACGGCATATTCGTACAGCATGCCGGGGACCGAGGCGGCCAGCCGGGCCAGCTTGTCGGCCGAGACGCGCAGCGCCGCCTCGGCCCGCCAGCGGCCGGTGATGTCGCGGCCGATCCCCAGCACCCCCACCACCTCGCCGCCCTCGCCCCACATCGGCGTCTTGATGGTGTCGAGCAGCACCCGCTCGCCGCTGCCGGCAAAGGTGATCCATTCCTCGTTGCTGGTCGGCCCGCCGGCGGCGATCGCCCGGCGGTCGTTGGCGCGAAAGCCCTCGGCGGTTTCGGCATCGATCAGGTCGTGATCGGTGCGGCCGAGGATCGCCTCCTCGGCGCGGCCGATGAAACGCTCGAACATCCGGTTGCAGATCAGGAAGCGGCCGTCGATATCCTTCAGCCACACCAGATCGGGCAGGGTGTCGAGCAGGGTGCGCAGCAACCGCCGCTCGGCCGCCAGCGACAGTTCGGCGGCGCGGCGCTCGGTGCAGTCCTCGAAGGTCAGGGCGACGCCGAACAGGCGGCGGCCGGCGTCGCGGATCGGGCTGGCCCGGCCGCGAATCGGCCGCTCGCGCCCGTCGCGGCCGACCAGCAGCACCTGCCCCGCCGGCCCGAGCGGATCGTCGTCGGCGATCGCCCGCGTCAGCGGCTCGACCACCGGGTGGCGGTCGCCCTCGGACAGGATCACGAACACCTGATCGAGCGGGCGGCCGCGCGCCTCGGCCCGGCTCCAGCCGGTCAACGCCTCGGCGGCGCGGTTGAGAAAGGTGATCGACCCGGTGACGTCGGTGGCGATCACCGCGTCGCC
>JBDLVO010000355.1:0-4159 GCA_039804805.1 Pseudomonadota bacterium | reverse complement strand
TACCTGCCGGGGGCGCTGTCCTGGCGCGACGGCACGGTCGAGGCGGTGGTCCGCCCGCTCGAGGTCCGCGCCGTGCGCGGCGACCATTTCACCCTCGGCGCCGCCGAACGGATCGACCTCGCCACCGCCGAGGTGGTGCTGATGCGCCAGGATCCGCCGTTCGACCTCGGCTACATCACCGCCACCCACCTGCTGGAGCGGATCCATCCCCGCACCCTGGTGGTCAACGACCCGGCCGAGGTGCGCAACGCCCCGGAAAAGCTGCTGGTGACGCTGTTCCCCGCGCTGATGCCGCCGACCCTGATCAGCGCCGATCCCCAGGCGATCGCCACCTTCCGCGCCGAGCACGGCGACATCATCGTCAAGCCGCTGTTCGGCAATGGCGGCGCCGGGGTGTTCCACCTCGCCCCCGGCGACGAGAATCTCAATTCGCTGCTCGACCTGTTCCGCCAGATCGCCCCGCGCGAGCCGCTGATGGTCCAGCGTTACCTGCCGGCGGTGCGCCAGGGCGACAAGCGGATCATCCTGGTCGAGGGCGAGCCGGTCGGCGCGGTCAACCGGGTCCCGGCCGAGGGCGAGGCCCGCTCCAACCTCCATGTCGGCGGCGCGGCGCGGCCCACCACCCTGACCGCGCGCGAACGCGAGACCTGCGCCGCGATCGGCCCGACCCTGCGCCAACGCGGCCTGCTGTTCGTCGGCATCGACGTGATCGGCGACTGCCTGACCGAGATCAACGTCACCTCGCCCACCGGCATCCGCCAGATCGACCGCTTCGACGGGGTCAACCTCGCCGGGTTGATATGGGACGCGATCGAGGCCCGCCGCGCCGCCACGCCCCGGGGCTGACCCGGCGATGCGCTTCCGCCTCGCCATCTTCGATTTCGACGGCACCCTGGCGGATTCCTTCCCCTGGTTCACCGGAGTGCTCAATCAGGTCGCCGCCCGCTACCGTTTCCGCCCGGTGGCCGAGGACGAGGTCGAGATGCTGCGCCGGCTCGACGCCCGCCAGATCCTCGCCCACCTCGCCGTGCCGGGCTGGAAGGTGCCGCTGATCGCCGCCCACATGCGCGGCCTCCAGGCCCGCGCCGAGATCCGGCCGTTCGCCGGGCTGCCGGCGTTGCTCGGGGAACTCGCCGATAACGGGCTGCGCCTCGCCTTGGTCAGCTCGAACCAGGAGGCCAACGTGCGCCGCATCCTCGGGCCGGAATTGTTCGGGCGGTTCGAGCAGGTCGAATGCGGTGCCGCCCTGTTCGGCAAGGCCGCCCGCCTGCGCCGGGTCGTCGCCCGCGCCGGACTGCCGAAGCCCCAGATCGCGGCAATCGGCGACGAGATCCGCGACATCGAGGCCGCCCACGCCGCCGGGCTGGTGTCGGTGGCGGTGGGGTGGGGCTACACCGATGCTGGGGCACTGGCGGCGCGGCGGCCGGACCATCTGGCCCGCACTGTCGGCGAATTGCGGGAGATCCTAGCCGGCTGCGCCGGCTGAGCGTGGGCGCCGCCCACACCCGCCAAGGGCCGCAGGCCCTTGGAACCCCTTGCGACCAAGGGGAGAGGCGGCATAATGGCCGCCCGCCCCAAGCGAGTCCGCTCGCGCCACCCGCCGAGTTGCAATGACCGCCCACGCCGCCACCGTCGCCTTTGCCGGGATCGAGTGCCTGGAGATCGACGTTCAGGTTCAGATTGCCGCAGGGTTGCCCGCCTTCACCGTGGTCGGGCTGCCCGACAAGGCGGTGGGGGAAAGCCGCGAGCGGGTGCGCGCCGCCTTCAATTCGCTCGGCCTGGCCCTGCCGCCGAAGCGGATCACCGTCAACCTCGCCCCCGCCGACCTGCTGAAGGAGGGCAGTCATTTCGACCTGCCGATCGCCCTCGGCCTGCTGGCGGCGATGGAGGTGATCCCCCCCGACGAGATCGCCGGCTATGTCTCGCTCGGCGAACTCGGCCTCGACGGGCGGCTGGCGCCGGTGGCCGGAGTGCTGCCGGCGGCGATCGCCGCCCGCGCCGCCGAGCGCGGCCTGATCTGCCCGGGGCCGCAGGGGGGCGAGGCGGCCTGGGCCGGCGGGATCGAGGTGCTGGCCCCGGTCTCGCTGCTGGCGCTGATCAATCATTTCAAGGGCACCCAGGTGTTGAGCCCGCCCGAGCCGCGCATCGCCGACGATGACGGCGCCGTCCCCGATTTGCGCGACGTCAAGGGCCAGGAGACCGCCAAGCGGGCGCTGGAGATCGCCGCCGCCGGCGGTCACAACCTGCTGATGATCGGCCCGCCCGGCTCGGGCAAGTCGATGCTGGCGGCGCGGCTGCCCGGCCTGCTGCCCGACCTCGAACCGGCCGAGGCGCTGGAGGTCAGCATGGTCCATTCGGTCGCCGGCCAGTTGGCCGAAGGCCGGCTGTTGCGGCGGCGGCCGTTCCGCAACCCGCACCATTCCGCCTCGGTGGCGGCGCTGATCGGCGGCGGCCAGCGCGCCAAGCCGGGCGAGGTGTCGCTGGCCCATCTCGGCGTGCTGTTCCTCGACGAATTGCCCGAATTCCAACGCGCCGCGCTCGAAGCGCTGCGCCAGCCGCTGGAAACCGGCCGCGCCGTGATCGCCCGCGCCAACGCCCACGTCGCCTATCCCGCCCGCATTCAGTTGGTGGCGGCGATGAATCCCTGCCGCTGCGGCCATCTCGGCGATCCGGCGCTGGCCTGCGCCAAGGCGCCGAAATGCGCCCAGGAGTACCAGTCGCGCATTTCCGGCCCGCTGTTCGACCGCATCGACCTCCACGTCGAGGTGCCGGGGGTCAGCCCGGCCGACCTCGCCTTGCCGCCGCCGGCCGAGGGCTCGGCCGAAATCGCCGCCCGGGTCGCCGCCGCCCGCGCGGTCCAGGCCGAACGCTATCGCGGCCTGCCGGTCCGCACCAACGCCGAGGCCGACGGCGACCTGCTGGAACGGGTCGCCGCCCCCGACGAGGCCGGCCGCCGCCTGCTGACCGAGGCGGCGGAACGGATGCACCTGTCGGCGCGCGGCTGGCACCGCGTGCTGCGCGTCGCCCGCACCCTGGCCGATCTGTCCGGCACCGAGCGGATCGGCCGTCTCCAGATCGCCGAGGCCTTGTCCTATCGCCGGATGATGCCGGGCCGGGGCCGGTAACGCGGGGCTGCCGCCCCGGCCCCGCTTGGAGGCTGGCGCCTCCAAACCTCCCCTTTTTTCAAAAACAAAGGGGGTCCGGGGCATCGCCCCGGCCGGGCCCGCGGGCGGAGCCCGCGCGATGCGTCACGCCCCGGCGCGCTCCGGCAGTTCGACGATGAAGCGGGCGCCCCCTTCGGCGCGGTTTTCGGCGCGGATCCGGCCGCCATGGGCCTCGACGATCTGGCGCGAGATTGACAGGCCGAGGCCGGAATGGGTGCCGAACTTCTCGCCTTCCGGCCGTTCGCTGTAGAAGCGGTCGAAGATCGCGTCGAGCTTGTTGGGCGGGATGCCCGGCCCCTGGTCCTCGATCGTCACCCGCACCCAGCCGCCGCCCCGGCAGGCGACCAGCCGGATCACGCCGCCGGGCGGGCTGAACGACATCGCGTTGGTGATCAGGTTGCGCAGCACCTGGACCAGCCGGGATTCGATCCCCCACACCGTCAGCGGGTCGTTGGCCGGGCGGTCGAGGGTGAAGGTCGGGCCGGATTCGGCCCTGGTGACGCGGTAGACCTCGAACAGGGTGTCGAGCATCGCCGCCACTGCCACCGCGCCGGCCTCGGCGCGCGACATTTCGGCATCGATGCGCGAGGCGTCGGAAATGTCGCTGATCAGGCGGTCGAGCCGGCCGACATCGTCCTGGATGATCGCCATCAACCGGCGGCGGCGGTCGGGATCCTCGATCCGCGCCGCCGTCTCGACCGCCGAGCGCAGCGAGGTCAGCGGGTTCTTGATCTCGTGGGCGACGTCGGCGGCGAAGGCCTCGATCGCGTCCATCCGCCGCCACAGCGCCTCGGTCATCTCCTTCAACGCCACCGACAATTCGCCGATCTCGTCGCCGCGCCGGGACAGATCGGGGATCAGCGCGGCGCGGCCCTGGCCGTGGCGCACCCGTTCCGCCGCCAAGGCGAGGCGGCGCACCGGGCGGGCGATGGTGCCGGCGAGATAGAGCGACAGCCCGACCGTCAGCGCCAGCGACAGCAGGAAGGCCTGGAAGA
>JBDLVO010000354.1:0-3745 GCA_039804805.1 Pseudomonadota bacterium | reverse complement strand
GCGCGGGCCAGGGTTTCGACCGCGCCGAAGATCTCGTCGATGTCGCGCACCCGCAGCATGCCGGCGCGCCGGAGCGCCGCGTCGAACACCAGATCGGACCCGGCCAGCACCCCGGTATGCGAGGCGGCGGCGCGGCCGCCCTCCATGCTGCGTCCGGCCTTGATCGCCAGCACCGGCTTGTTGCGGGCGGCGGCGCGGGCGGCGGACATGAAATTGCGGCGCTGCTGGATCGTCTCGATGTAGAGCAGGATCGCCCGGGTCGAGGGATCGCTGCCGAGATAATCGAGCACGTCGCCGAACCCGACCCCGTCGGTGTCGCCGAGATGGATGAAGTGGGAAAAGCCGATCTCGCGCGGCCGGGCCCAGTCGAGCACGGCGGTGCAGAGCGCCCCCGATTGCGACACGAAGGCCAGCTTGCCCGGCAGCGCGCCGCGATGGGCGAAACTGGCGTTGAGCCCGATCCCCGGCACCAGGATCCCCATGCTGCCGCCGCCGAGGATCCGCATGTCGTGGGCGCGGGCCACCGCCAGGGTGCGTTCGAGCGCGCTGTCCCCTTCCGGGGTGCGGGCGCGGTGCAACCCCTGGCTCATGATGCAGGCGGCCGGGGTGCCGCGCTTGCCCAGCGTCTCCAGCACCCGGGGCACCGTCTCGGGCGGGGTACAGATCAAGGCGAGGTCGGGCGGCTGGGGCAGACAGGACACGTCGGGATAGGCCAGCACCCCGGCCACCGAGGGATGCTCCGGCGTCACCGGCATCACCGGCCCGGCGAATTCCTCGCGCAGGAGATTGCGCATCACCACCCAGCCTATGCTTTTGGGCTTGGTGGAGGCACCGACAACAGCCACGGATTGCGGATGCAACAACGGCTTGAGACTGCGGACGCTCATCCATACCTCTCCGGGCTGTGCGCTTTGCGCTGGCCGAACAGGATAGAGGGGCCGTTGAGGTGTTGCAATTGCCCCTCCTGGCCAGAGATGTGGGCTCCCCCCACGCCCGCCAAGGGCCGAAAGCCCCAGGCGGGCGTGGGGGGGAGCCATGCGCCGGAAGGGGCGGATGCTGTCGCCAAGCGGTCATTGTGCAAATCCCGCAGCGTGCCTATATTGTGCATTGCAAAATAGGGGGTCCAGGACCGACACGGAGCCGATCATGGCCGATATGATGGAAAACCGAACGTATGACGAAATCCGGGTCGGCGACAGCGCCACCCTGACCCGGACCTGCCACAAGGACGACGTCGAATTGTTCGGGGTGGCGGTCGGCGCCCTCAACCCGATCCATTTCAGCCCGGAAGTCGCCGAGAAATTCAGCCTGGGCGGCAAGGTCAAGGCCCATTCGATGTGGGGGGCGTCGCTGCTGTCGGCGCTGTTCGGCAACGAGCTGCCCGGGCCCGGTGCCGCCTATCGCAGCCAGGACATCTCGTTCCTCGCCCCGATCACCATCGGCGACACCGTCACCGTCACCGTCACCGTCGCCGAGCTGGCGCCGCCGCAGGACGTGGTGTTCGACTGCCTCGCGGTCAAGCAGACCGGCGAGACGGTGTTCACCGGCCGCGCCCGGATCACCGCCCCCACCGTCAAGTTCGTCCAGCCCCGGATCCAGTTGCACGAGGCCCGGCTGCACCGTGCCCACCATGTGTTCGAGGACATCATCCTCAGTTGCGCCGGGATGGAGCCGGTGTCGGTGGCGGTGTGCCATCCCTGCGATCAGGTCTCGCTGGAGGGGCCGGTCGAGGCGGCCCATCTCGGCCTGATCCGGCCGATCCTGGTCGGGCCCGAGGCCAAGATCCAGCAGGTGGCGCGCGAATTCGGCATCGACATCGCCGGCCTGCGCATCGCGGATACCGCCCACAGCCACGATTCGGCCAAGCGGGCGGTCGAATTGTGCCGGGCCGGCGAGGCCGAGGTGCTGATGAAGGGCTCGCTGCATACCGACGAGCTGATGCACGAGGTGGCGGCGCGCGATACCGGCCTGCGCACGGCGCGGCGGATCAGCCATGTCTTCATCATGGATGTGCCGACCTATCCCCGCACCCTGCTGATCACCGACGCGGCGATCAACATCCAGCCGACGCTGGAGGACAAGGCCGACATCCTGCAAAACGCGATCGAGCTGGCCCATGTGCTGGGGATCGACAAGCCCAAGGTGGCGATCCTGTCGGCGGTGGAGACGGTCTATCCCAAGATCGCCTCGACCATCGACGCCGCCGCCTTGTGCAAGATGGCCGAGCGCGGTCAGATCACCGGCGCCGTGCTCGACGGCCCGCTCGCCTTCGACAACGCCATCAACGAGGAGGCGGCGCGGATCAAGAAGATCGTCTCGCCGGTGGCGGGCAAGGCCGACATCCTGCTGGTGCCCGATCTCGAGGCCGGCAACATGCTGGCCAAGCAATTGTGCTATCTGGCCGAGGCCGACGCCGCCGGGATCGTGCTCGGCGCCCGTCTGCCGATCGTGCTGACCAGTCGCGCCGACAGCGCCCGTGCCCGCCTCGCCTCCTGCGCGGTGGCGGTGCGGGTGGCCCATGCCCGGCGCAAGGGCGGCAAGGCGATCGCCGCCGAATGACCATCGGCTAACCGCCGCCGGGGGCCGGCGGCCCCCCGTGGCCACACGGCAAGGGGGGCTCCCATGCAGCAGGACGGCGTGCTGGTGATCAATGCTGGTTCCTCCAGCATCAAGTTCTCGCTCTATCTGTCGGAGGAGGGGATCAAGCCGATCCTCACCTGCAAGGGGCAGGTCGAGGGGATCGACGTTTCCCCCCATTTCCTGGTCAAGGCGCCGACCGGGCAGGTGCTGCACGAGCGGCGCTGGCTCGACAGCCCCGACATCAGCCACGAGGACCTGTTCAAGCACCTGATCGAGTGGGTCGAGGACCATCTCGGCGAGGTGCGGCTGCGCGCCGCCGGCCACCGCGTCGTCCATGGCGGTGCGGTCTATTCGGCGCCGATGCTGATCACCGACGCCCTGCTCGACGAACTGGAGGAACTGGTGCCGCTGGCGCCGCTGCACCAGCCCCACAACCTCGCCCCGATCCGCGCCCTGCGCCAGGTTCATCCCGACCTGATCCAGGTCGCCTGTTTCGACACCGCCTTCCATCGCTCCAACCCGTGGCAGGCGCAGACCTTCGCCCTGCCCCGCCGCCTGACGATGGAGGGGGTCAAGCGTTACGGCTTCCATGGGCTGTCCTACGAATACATCGCCCGCACCCTCAAGGCCTATGCCCCGGCCACGGCGCGGGCCAAGGTGGTGGCCGCCCATCTCGGCAACGGCACCTCGATGTGCGCGATCGATTCGGGCAAGAGCGTCGCCTCCTCCCTCGGCTTCACCGCGCTCGACGGCCTGCCGATGGGCACCCGCTCGGGCGCGCTTGATCCCGGGGTGGTGCTGTACCTGATGCAGCAGAAGGGGATGAGCGCGGCCGAGGTCGAGGACCTGCTCTACCGCAAGTCCGGCCTGCTCGGGGTGTCCGGGGTCAGCAGCGACATGCGGGTGCTGCTCGACAGCCTGGAGCCGCGTGCCGCCGAGGCGGTCGAATTGTTCGTCTATCGCATCGCCCGCGAACTGGGATCGCTGGCGGCGGCGCTGGGCGGGCTCGACGCCCTGGTGTTCACCGGCGGCATCGGCGAGAACGCCGCCCGGATCCGCACCCGGGTCTGCGCCCTCGGCGCATGGCTCGGGCTCAAGATCGACGAGGAGGCCAACGAGCAGAACGCGCCGCTGATCAGCGCGCTCGACAGCCGGGTGTCGATCT
>JBDLVO010000353.1:0-4296 GCA_039804805.1 Pseudomonadota bacterium | reverse complement strand
AGCGTTTCGCCCTGCTCCAGGCGGTGGCGCTGGCCGAGGCCGAACGCCCGGACGCCCAGCCGGTCGGCAGCGGCTTCGACGCCAGACAGGAGGCGGTGCGCTTCCGCGCCAGCCTGTCGCGCGCCTTCCCCGCCAGCGACGTCACCGGCTGGCGCGACCGCGACGATGGCGGCCCGCCCGAGCTGGAGACCGCCTTCCTCGGCCTCGCCGGCGCCTTCGGCCCGCTGCCGCCGCCCTTGGCCGAACTGGCGCTGGAACGGGCCCGGCGCGGCGATACCGGCATCCGCGACTTCCTCGATCTGTTCAACCATCGCCTGATCGCGCTGTTCGTCCGCGCCAAGCGCGCCCACCGCCCCACCCTTCAGCCCGGCCGGCCCGACGCCACCGGCTTCGCCACCCTGCTGTGGGCGCTGCTCGGCCTCGGCACCCCCGGGCTGCGCCGGGGGCTGTCGCGGCGCGGCCGTTCCCGCCTCGCCGGGCAGGAGCGCGCCCTGCTCGCCTGCGCCGGGTTGCTCAACCAGCGCCCGGTCAGCGCCCATGCGCTCGAACGCCTGCTCGCCGCCGCCCTGACCCTGCCGGTGCGGATCGAATCGTTCGTCGGCGGCTGGCTGCGGCTCGACCCCGACCAGCGCACCGAACTGGGCTGGCCCGGCCGCAACCAGACCCTCGGCGACGGCGCGGTGCTGGGCGGCCGGGTGTGGGACCAGGGCGCGGCGATCCGGGTGGTGCTGGGGCCGATCAGCCTGCGCCGGCTGCACCGGCTGCTGCCGGGCGCCGCCGACCACGCCACGCTATGCGCCCTGCTCGCCTTCGCGTTGGGCGGCAGCGTCGCGGTCGAGGCCCGGCTGGTGCTGCCGCCGCGTCAGGTGCCGGGCTGCCGCCTCGATACCAGCAGCCCGGCCCGCCAGCCCCGGCTCGGCTGGACCAGCTTCCTCACCACCACCCCCCGCCGCCAGCCGGGCGAGGTGCGGCTGCAACTCGGCCGGCCGGGCGAGTGAAAGAAAGCGGGCTCTGCCCGCACCCGCCAGGAGCCAGCGGCTCCTGGACCTGCTTCGGTGGTCGGGAAACGGCTCTCGGCGGATGCCGGCAGAGCCCGCTTTTCGGTTGCGGCGGCGAGCCACTCATCGCAGAATGGATTGGTCAGATCTGCCGGGAGACCCGTCGTGTCTCAGCGTCACGCCCCGCCGCCGACCCGGTTCGGCCCCGCCGCGCCGGCCCAGGCCAAACCCGGCTACCAATTGGTGGTCGGGGCCTATCTGCACCAGGGCAGCCAGCCGGCGGCACTGGCCGGCCATGCCTTCGTCGGCATCGAGCGGCCGGACGGCCAGCGCGAAACCTTCGGCTTCTCTCCCGCCGATTACGGCCGGTTCGACCCCCGGCGCGACTATCAGCGCCTGTCGGCCGGGGTGCAGGGCAAGGTGCATGGCGATGCCGGCGCCTTCGCCCAGCCCGGGGTGCGGGTCGCCAAGGTGCCGATCAGCGACGCCCAGGCCCGCGCCGCGCTGGCCACGGTCGAACGCTACAAGACCGGCCACACCGATTTCAGTGCCACCCGCCGCCAATGCACCACCTTCGCCAGCGACGTCGCCCGCGCCGCCGGGGTGTCGGTGGCGGCGGCGCCGGGCCAGCCGCGCGCCTTCTATGCCGCGCTCGGCCGGCCCGACGGGGTGATGCA
Organism: Pseudomonadota bacterium; assembly: GCA_039804805.1. Lineage (GTDB taxonomy): Bacteria > Pseudomonadota > Alphaproteobacteria > Rhodospirillales > Magnetospirillaceae > Phaeospirillum. The sequence goes on along the minus strand of JBDLVO010000353.1, from coordinate 2,621 downwards.
GGGGCGCTTCCCCGGCGGATGCATCCAGCGGCGCGGCGCCGCCACCAACGGCAACGCCTTCGCCCTGCCCGACAGCTTCAACCTCCCCGCCGCCGGCGGCCAACCGCTGCCCGAGGCGGTGCGCGGCAAGATGGAGAGCTTCTTCGGCACCGATTTCTCGCGGGTGCGGGTCCATGTCGGGCCGGAAGCCCCGGCGATCGGCGCGCTGGCCTTCACCGTCGGTGACACCATCGTCTTCGCCCCCGGCCAGTACGATCCCTCCAGCCCGCGCGGCCAGCAGATCCTCGGCCATGAACTGGCCCATGTGGTCCAGCAGCGCGCCGGCCGGGTCCGCAACCCGTTCGGCGCCGGCCTCGCCGTGGTCCAGGACGCCGCGCTGGAAGCCGAGGCCGACCGCCTCGGCATGCGCGCCGCGTTCGGACGCTGAGACGCCGCCCCCCCTCCTCGATGCCCACCACCAACACCCCGCTGTCGCTTCAGATCACCACCCCGCTCGGCACCGACAAGCTGGTCGCCACCGGCCTGTCCGGCAGCGAGGGGATCAGCGAGCTGTTCCTGTTCACCGTCACCGCTTCCGCCACCGCCGACGGGCTCGATGCCGGCGCGGTGACCGGCCAGGCGGTGACCCTCACCCTGGTCGATGGCGCCGGCCTGACCCGCTTCATCAACGGCATCGCCACCCGGGTCGCGGTGTGCGGCAAGAGTTGGTCGATCGACCTGCGGCCGTGGCCGTGGCTGCTGGGGCTGGCCAGCGACAACCGCATCTTCCAGCAGAAAAGCGTCCCCGACATCGTCAAGGCGGTGTTCTCCGACGCCGGCTTCACCGATTTCCAGGACAAGCTGACCGGCAGCTACGCCCCCCGCGATTACTGCGTCCAGTACCAGGAAACCAACCTCGCCTTCGTGCTGCGCCTGTTCGAGGACGAGGGAATCTGGTTCAGCTTCAGCCACGAGGACGGCAAGCACACCTTGGTGATGGGCGACGATTGTTCGGCCCATGCCGCCTGCGCCAACGTCTCGGCGGTCAAGTTCCTCGAATTGTCGTCCAGCCGCAACTGGCTGGAAAACAACCGGGTCGAGGCGCTGGCGCTCGAACACAACGTCGTCACCGGCCAGTACCAGTCGGAGGATTTCAATTTCGAGACCCCCACCGCCGAACTGAAGGCCAACGCCGCCGGCAGCGGCCCGGCCTATCAGATCTACGATTATCCCGGCTGGTATCAGACCAAGGATGCCGGCGACGCCCGCGCCGGCAAAAGGCTGCAAATCTTCGAGGCGATGACCAAACTGCTGTCCGGCCGCGCCGATGTCCGCCACTTCACCGCCGGCGGCAAGATCACCATTTCCGGCCATCCCGACAGCGCCCTCAACGGCGATTGGGTGCTGGCTTCGGTCAGCCACGAGGCCGCTCCCGGCGAGTACGCCAACAGCTTCACCGCCTTCCCCGCCGACGTGGTGTTCCGCCCGCCGCGCCGCACCCGCAAGCCGCGCATCGCCGGCAGCCACACCGCGATCGTCACCGGCAAGGCCGGCGAGGAGATCTGGACCGATTCCTACGGCCGGATCAAGGTGCAGTTCCCCTGGGACCAGCTCGGCAAGAACGACGAGAACACCACCTGCTGGATCCGCGTCGCCCAGAGCTGGGCCGGCAAGTCGTGGGGCGCCTGGGTGCTGCCGCGCATCGGCCAGGAGGTGGTGGTGACCTTCCTCGACGGCGACCCCGACCGGCCGCTGGTCACCGGCTGCGTCTATAACGGCGACAATTCGCTGCCCTACCCCCTGCCCGACAACCAGACCCGCAGCACGCTGAAATCGAACAGTTCGAAGGGCGGCGCCGGCTACAACGAGATCCGCTTCGAGGACAAGGCGGATTCGGAGGAAATCTTCGTCCACGCCCGCAAGGACCTCAACATCGAGGTCGAAAAGGGCAACCGCGCGGTGACGGTGATGGAGGGCAATGACAGCCTGACCATCAGCAAGGGCAACCGCACCACCACCATCACCGAGGGCAACGAGACCCACGAGGTGCAGAAGGGCACCCGCGCCATCACCGTCAAGGATGCCGAGACCCACACCAACCAGGCCGACTTCACCCATGAGGTAAAGGGAAACTACACCCTCAAGGTCTCGGGGGACTTTCTGCTCCAGGTTTCTGGTAAGATCACCGTCAAGTCCGATGGCGACGCCCTGGTCCAGTCCGGCGCCGCCGGCACGGTCAAGACCGGCACCAGCCTGACCCTCCAGTCCGGCACCGACCTGACCGCCAAGGCCGGCACCGGCGCCACCCTCCAGGGCGGCACCACCGTCGAGGTCAAGGGCTCGGCCTCCGGCACCGTCGATGGCGGCGGGATGCTGACGGTCAAGGGCGGCATGGTCAAGATCAACTGAGGCGGAGGCACGCGATGGCGATCACCTGGCACCAGCCGCCCCCTCAGCCCGCCCCGCGCGCCGCCGCCGCCGCGCCCGCCGCCCCGGCCGCGACGCTCCAGCCGTTGCGCGCCTTCGCCGCGGTGCCGCACAGCGCCGCCCCCGCCCGCCGCGCGCCGGCCGGCGACGAACTGCTGAGCCTGCCCGGCGGCGCCTTCCAACTGCGGCTGCATGACCGGCAGGTGATGGCCCGC
>JBDLVO010000352.1:0-4281 GCA_039804805.1 Pseudomonadota bacterium | reverse complement strand
ACCTTCCTCAAGGGGGTGATCCCCGATCCGATCGGTCATCTGCTGACCGCCTCGCTGATTTCGGTGCCGGCGGCGCTGATGGTCGGGCGGATCATGATTCCCGACGAGTCCCGCACCGGCGCCGACCATCTTGCGCCGCACGATTACGGCGGGGCGATGGACGCGGTGGTGCAGGGCACCGCCGACGGGGTGCGGATGCTGGTCGGCATCTGCTCGATGCTGGTGGTGCTGGTGGCGCTGGTCACCCTGGTCAATGCCGGGCTCGGGCTGCTGCCGGCGGTGGCGGGCGAGGCGCTGACCCTGCAACGGATGCTGGGCTGGCTGCTGGCCCCGGTGGCCTGGCTGATGGGGATCCCCGCCGCCGAGATGGTCACCGCCGGGGCGCTGATGGGGACCAAGACGGTGCTCAACGAGCTGCTGGCCTATCTCCAGCTCGCCCATCTGCCGGCCGAGGCCCTGTCCGAGCGCTCGCGCCTGATCATGACCTACGGGCTGTGCGGCTTTGCCAATCTCGGCTCGCTCGGGATCCTGATCGCCGGCCTGTCGGCGATCGTCCCCAGCCGGCGCCAGGACATCGTCGCCCTGGGCTGGCGGGCGATGGTCGCCGGCACCCTGGCCAGTTGCCTGTCCGGCGCGGTGGTCGGCCTGCTGGTGTGATCCCGCCCGCCCCGGCTGGCGCTTGCGCGCCGGCCGGCGGCGGTGGGGCCGGGTCTGCCGTCGCGTTTCGACGCCGGAATACCCGATTATGGCGAATATTTACAAATTGCGGTGAATCCGTCATCGTTCCCGGGCCATGAGCGCCGCTTGCGACCTGCTCCACCTGCTGATCATCGAAGACAACCCCGGTGACCGGCGGTTGATCGAGCTGGCCCTGGCCGAGGCCCAGCCCGGATGGACCACCCGTGGCTGCTCGACCCTGGCCGAGGCGCTGGCGCTGGCCCCGTTCGACCAGTTCGTCTGCGTGCTGGCCGATCTCGGCCTGCCCGACGCCCACGGCATCGACACCGTGCTGGCGTTGCGCGGCCACGCCCCGGCCAAGGCGCTGGTGGTGCTGACCGGGCTCGACGACGAGCGGGTGGCGCAGGAGGCGATCCGCGCCGGCGCCCAGGATTACGTGGTGAAATCGGATGGCGGCCTCGCTTTGCTGCCGCGGGTGATCCGCCACGCCATCGAGCGCCAGCAGTCGCAGAGCGCGCTGGCCGCCTCGCACCGCACCCTCCAGGCCCTGCTCGACGCCAGCCACGACGTGGCGATGCTGCTCGACAGCGAGGGGCGGATCATCACCCTCAACGCGGTGGCGGAAAGCTATCTTGGCCGTGGCCCCGATCAGGCGGTCGGCGCCTCGCTGTTCGACCTGCTGCCCGACAGCCTGGTCGCCCACCGCCGCGCTTATCTGGCCCAGGCGATGCAGAGCGGGCGGACGGTCGAGTTCGAGGACACCGACGGGCTGCACTGGTTCGCCAACCGGCTGCGGGCGGTGGCGGGGGAAAGCGCGGGCGAGCATCGCTGCGCCCTGTTCTCGCACGACAGCACCGCCGAGCGCGCCGCCGCCGCCAAGCTGGCCGAGGCCAAGGACGAGGCCGACCTCGCCAACCGGGCCAAGACCGATTTCATGGGGCGGATGAGTCGCGACATCCGCACCCCGCTCAACGACGTGATCGGCTTCGCCGAGATGATCGCCAACGAGATGCTGGGGCCGCTCGGCCAGTCGGGCTATCGCGATTACGCCGAGACGATCTACCGCTCGGGCACCCAGATCCTCAAGCTGATCGACCGCATCACCGACGTGTCGATGCTGGAAACCGCGCTGCTGAAGGATCAGGCCTCCTACCGCGAACTGGTCGAGCTGTCGCCCGACCTGATCTGCGTCTGCGTCGATGGGGTGATCCGCCGCATCAACGCCGCCGGGCTCGGCATGCTGCGGGCGCCGGCGCCCTCGTCGTGCGAGGGGCGGCGCTTCGTCGAGTTCGTCCATGCCGATTACCGGTCGATGTTCGAATCCGGCCTCGAGGCGCTGTGCGAGGAAGGCCACCCGATGCCGGTCAAGATCGTCACCTTCGCCGGGCGGGTGCGCGATGTCGAGCTGTCGGCGGTGCCGCTGAAGCGCGAGGGCCATCCGGCGGTGCTGCTGGTCGGGCGCGACACCACCGAGGTGACGGCGGCGATGCGGGCGGTGGCGGCGCGCGAGCATCGCATCCGCGCCATCATGGATACGGTGATGGACGGCATCGTCACCATCGACGAGGAAGGCACCCTGCTCAACGCCAACCTGTCGGTCGAGCGGATCTTCGGCTATTCGCTGACCGAGGTGGTCGGCTCGCCGGTGTCGCTGCTGCTGCCCGAGCTGGAGGCGACCCGGCTCAACGTCGCCCTGCACGATTACCTCGCCACCAGTTTCGGCGCGGTGGTGGGGGCCGAGGCGGTGGGGCGGCGCAAGGACGGCACCGCCTTCCCGCTCCATCTCTCGGTGGCGGAACTGCGGGTGGAAAAGCGCCGCCTGTTCACCGGCACCCTGCGCGACCTGTCCGAGAACAAGCAATTGGCGCAGCGGGTCGATTACCTCGCCAATCACGACCCGCTGACCGATCTGCCCAACCGCACCGGCCTGACCGAGCGGCTGGCGCTGGCGCTGGCCCAGGCGCGCGAGGGCGGCGGCGATGCCCGGCTGGTGGCGGTGGTCACGGTCGATCTCGACGGCTTCACCACCGTCAACGATTCGCTCGGGCACGAATCCGGCAATCAGGTGCTGCGCGAGACGGCGCGGCGACTGGCCCAGTCGATCGGGCCGGACGGCACCGCCGCGCGGCTGGCCGGCGACGAATTCGCGGTGGTGCTGCCCCATCTGCACGATCCGGCCGAACTGTCGGCGGCGGTCGACCGGCTGACCGAGGCGTTGAACCGCCCCTATCTGGTCCAGGGCAGCGAACTCAGCATCGGCGCCGACATGGGGGTGGCGGTGTTCCCGCGCGACGGCGAGGACGCGCTCGATCTGCTGCGCAATGCCGAGGTGGCGCTGCATTCGGTCAAGCGGCTGTCCGACATCCGGCTCGGCTTCTTCGACAGCGCGATGTCCTCGGCGGTGGCCGAGCGGCTGACGCTGGAACGCTCGATCAAGGTGGCGCTGAAGGCCGGCCAGTTCGAGCTGTTCTTCCAGCCCCAGGTGCGGCTGGAGGATTTCCGGCTGGTCGGGGCCGAGGCGCTGATCCGCTGGCGTCATCCCGAGCTGGGGATCATTCCCCCCGACAAGTTCATTCCGGTGGCCGAGGAAACCGGCCTGATCGTGCCGCTCGGCACCTGGGTGCTGCAAAGCGCCTGCCGCCATCTGCGGCACTGGAGCGAGATCGGACTGGGCGGGCTCCGGATGGGGGTCAACATCTCCAGCCGCCAGTTCCGCGAGGCCGATCTGGCCGATCTGGTCGCCGAGGCGATCGAGGAGACCGGGATCGATCCGGCCCATCTCGATCTCGAACTGACCGAGAGCATGCTGATGGCCGACGGCGAGGGCACGCTGAAGATCCTGCGCGCCTTGGCCCGGCTGGGGGTGACCCTGTCGATCGACGATTTCGGCACCGGCTATTCCTCGCTGGCCTATCTCAAGCGTTTCCCGGTCAACACGGTGAAGATCGACCGCGCCTTCGTGCGCGATCTCGACCAGGACGAGGACGGCAGGGTGATCGCCAACGCGATCATCTCGCTGGCCCATTCGCTGTCGATGAAGACCATTGCCGAGGGGGTGGAATCCGAGGCTCAGGCGGCGATGCTGGCCCGCCACGGTTGTGACGAAATCCAGGGCTATCTGATCGAACGGCCGCTGGCGGCCGACGATTTCACCGCCTTCGTCGCCCGTTACGGCGCCGATGGCGGCCGCGGGCCGGTCTCGCCGCGCGAGGGAGAGTGAGCATGCCGGGAACCGTCATCATCGTCGAAGACAACGCGATGAACATGAAACTGCTGGAACAGGCGCTCGGCATCGCCGGTTTCACCACCGTCAAATCGGCCGACGGCGACGGGCTGGTCGAACTGGCCAGCGGCGCCGGCGCCGACGTGATCCTGATGGACATCCAGTTGCCGCGCCATTCCGGGGTCGATCTGCTGCGCCAACTGCGCGGCGATCCCCGCACCCGCGCCCTGCCGGTGGTGGCGGTCACCGCCTTCGCCGATCCGGATTCGATCGCCGGCTTCCTCGACGAGGGCTTTGATCAGGTGATCACCAAGCCGATCTCGATCCGCAAGCTGCTCGACGAGGTGTCGCGCTACTGCCGCGCCGACGGCTGAGGCGAA
>JBDLVO010000351.1:0-3111 GCA_039804805.1 Pseudomonadota bacterium | reverse complement strand
GCGACCGGGCCTACTGGCTCGGCCGGCTCGACGCCCTGCCCGGCCCGCCCGATCTGCCCCGCGCCGACCCGTCCCATGACGGGAAGCCCGGGACCGACGCCGCCGGGGCGGCGGCACGGTTCGAACGGCTGACATGGCGGCTGCCGCCTGCGTCCTGGCAGGCCCTGACCCGGACGGCGCGGACACGGCAGGTGACGCCGTCGGCGGCGGTGCTCGCCGCCTTCGCCGCGATCATCGGACGCTGGTCGCGCCGGCCGGATTTCTGCCTTGCCCTCACCGTGCTCAGCCGCCCCGGTCTCCATCCGGACATCGACCGGGTGGTGGGCGATTTCACCTCGGTCTCGCTGCTGGCGGTGACCCCGGCGGCAACGGACGGCTTCGCCGCCCAGGCCTCGGCGCTACAGGCCCGCCTGTGGGAGGATCTCGACCACGGCGCCTTTTCAGGCGTCGAGGTGCTGCGCGAACTGGGCCGGCGCGAGGACCGGCGCGGCCAGATCATGCCGGTGGTGTTCACCAGCACCCTCGGCCTGGGCGGGACGGCGGCGGACGACGGCGCGTTCATGACCGGCGCCCGGCTGACCTACGGCATCAGCCAGACCCCCCAGGTGTGGCTCGACTGCCAGGTGGCGGAGCGCGGCGGCGCCCTGCTGGTCAATTGGGATCTGCGCCAGGGCACCTTCCCCGCCGGTCTGGCCGAGGCGGCCTTTGCCGCCTTCACCGCGTTGCTGGAAACGCTGGCTGCCGACCCGGCGGTGTGGGACCAGACCGACCCGGTGCGGCTGCCGACGGCGATGCTGGCCCGGCGCGAGCGGGCCAACGCCACCGCCGCACCGCTGCCGGACGGGCTGTTGCAGGACGGCTTCCTGGCGACGGCGCGCCACCGGCCCGACGCGGTGGCCCGGATCGCCGGGGACCAGGCGCTGACCTACGCGGCGCTTGCGGCCCGGGCCGAGGCGGTGCGCGCGGCGCTGGCCGAGGCCGGATGCCGCCCGGGCGACCGGGTGGCGGTGGGCCAGGCCAAGGGAGCCGAGCAGATCGCCGCCGTGCTCGGCACGCTGATGGCCGGGGCGGCCTATCTGCCGCTCGATCCCGCCCTGCCGCCCGCCCGCCGCGACCTGATCGTCGCCGACGCGGGGGTGCGGCTGGCGCTGACCGGAGCGGAGGAGACCACCCCCTGGCCGGCCGGGGTGACGCCGATCCGCCCCGACCACCTTGCCATCCCGGCCAGCCTCGTCCCCGGCGGAGCCGCCCCGGTCGCACCGAGCGGGCTCGCCTACATCCTCTACACCTCGGGCACCACCGGGCAGCCGAAGGGGGTGATGATCAGCCACCGCGCCGCCCTCAACACCATCGCCGACATCAACGCCCGTTTCGCCGTCGGCCCGAACGACCGGGGGCTGGGACTGGCCGCGCTCGGCTTCGACCTGTCGGTCTACGACATCTTCGGTCTGTTCGCCGCCGGGGGAACGCTGGTCCTCCCCGACCCGGCGCGGCGCGGCGATCCGTCGCACTGGGCCGCGCTGATCGCCGCCCACCGCGTCACGCTGTGGAATTCGGTGCCGGCGCAGATGCAGATGCTGCTCGACTATCTCGAGTCCGCCCCCGGAGCGGCGCTGCCGTCGCTCCGGCTGGCGCTGCTGTCGGGCGACTGGATCCCGGTATCGCTGCCCGAGGCCGCCCGGGCGCGGTGGCCGGGACTGCGGGTGGTCAGCCTCGGCGGCGCCACCGAGGCGGCGATCTGGTCGATCTGGCACGACATCGACGCCGTCCCGGCCGGCGCCAGCCGCATCCCCTACGGCCTGCCGCTGACCAACCAACGGGTGCTGGTGCTGAATTCCCGCCTCGCCCCCTGCCCCGACTGGACGGTGGGGGAGCTGTACATCGGCGGCGCCGGACTGGCCGAGGGATATCTCGGCGACCCGGAACGAACGGCAGAGCGGTTCCCGCGCCATCCCACCAGCGGCGGACGGCTGTACCGCACCGGCGATCTCGGCCGCGCCCGCCCCGACGGGGTGATCGAGTTCCTCGGCCGCGAGGACGGGCAGGTCAAGATCCGGGGACACCGCATCGAACTGGGCGAGATCGAGGCGGTGCTGCAAACCCACCCCGGGGTGGCGGCGGTGGCGGCGGCGGTGGGCGGCGACCGCCCGTTCGAACGCCATCTCGCCGCCTTTGTCGTCCCGGCGCGCCAGGAGGCGGCCCCGCGACCGGGCGACGACGCGCTGGCCTCCACCCCCCGCGCCGCCGGAGCGGCGGCGACCGCCGGGCTCGACCGCGTCGCCTTCGCCGCCTGGGTGGCGCAGGCCGACCGGATCGCCCTGCTCGACATTCTCGCCACCCTGCGCGGGGCGGGCCTGTTCCAGCCGCCCCATGCCGAACCCGACCTCGACACCGTGCTGAAACGCAGCGGAGCCGCCCCCCGCCATCACCGGCTGGTGCGGCGCTGGCTGAAGGCGCTGTGCGCCGAGGGCTGGCTCGGCCTCGATCCCGCTTCCGGACGCTATCGGCTGGAAGCCGCCGCGCCGGGAACGGACCAGACCGAACAGGACTGGCAAACGCTGCGGGCGCTGGAGCGCCAGGTCGGCTATGGCGCCGAACTGCTGCGCTATCTGCGCGAGTCCGCCGCCCACCTGCCGGAATTGCTGCGGGGCGACCTCGACCCGCTCGACCTGCTGTTCCCGCGGGGGCGGCTCGATACCGCCTTTGCCGCCTACAGCAACAATCTGGTCAATCGCTGCCTCAACCGGGTGGTCTGCGCCGCGGCGCGGGCGGTGGCCGCCACGCGGGAGCCGGAAGCGGCGGCCCGACCGCTGCGGGTGCTGGAAATCGGCGCCGGAGTCGGCGGCACCAGTTGCGAATTGATCCCGGCCCTGGCCGGCCATCCCACCGATTACCTGTTCACCGACCTGTCGCCGTTCTTCCTCAATGCGGCGCGGGAACGCCACGCCGCCACCCCCTGGGTCCGCTACGGCCTGTACGACCTCAACGAGCCGGCCGGCCCGCAAGGGGTGCCGGCGGGACATTGGGACCTGATCGTCTGCGCCAACGTGCTGCACAATGCCCGCAACGTCCCGGCAACGCTGGCCCGCCTGCGCGAACTGGCGGCACCGG
>JBDLVO010000350.1:0-3703 GCA_039804805.1 Pseudomonadota bacterium | reverse complement strand
CGGTGGCGATCCCCCAGGCGCTGTACTGGCGCTCGCTGCTGGGGGTGGTGGCGGTCTGTGCCGCCGGGGTCGCCCTGGTGACGCTGGTGGGCGGGCTGGTCGGCCTGGTCGCGGCGCGGCGGCTGTCGGCGACGATGGACTGGCTGGCGACCGCCCCGGCCGGAGCGCCGCCGCCGCTGCCGGTGGCCGAGGTGATCGCCGCCCGCGACCGGCTCGATCAGACCAATGCCCGCCTGCGCGAGAGCGAGGACCGCTTCCGCCGCATGTTCCTGCGCTCGCCGGTGCCGATGGCCTATGTCGAGCACGGTTCCGAGCGGGTGACGCTCAATGCCCGCTTCCGCGCGGTGTTCGGCTATGACGAGGACGACCTCGTCACCCTGGCGGCGTGGTGGCGGCTGGCCTATCCCGATCCGGCGGTGCGCGAGCGGGCCCAGGCCGCCTGGGCCACGGCGCGCGACGCGGCCCTCGACGACGGGGCCGACGCCGCCGTCCAGCCGCAGGATTACCCCATCGCCTGCAAGGACGGGGTGACGCGGACGATCGAACTGTCGCGGATCGTCCTGCCCGACGGCATCCTGGTCGCCTTTCACGACGTCACCGCCCGCCGGGCCGGCGAGCGGCTCCAGGCCGAGCTGGAAAAGGAACGCGGCCTGCTCGCCACCCTGATCCACACCATTCCCGATCTGGTGTGGCTGAAGGATGTCGGCGGGGTCTATCTCAGTTGCAACCATGCCTTCCGCCGCTTCATCGGCCGCGACGAGGCCGAGATCGTCGGCCGGACCGATTTCGATCTGGTGCCGCGCGCCCAGGCCGAGTTCTTCCGCGCCCATGACCTGACGGCGATCGCCGCCGGCCGGCCCACCGCCAACGAGGAATGGATCTCCTTCGCCGAGGACGGCCAGACCGCGCTGCTTGAAACCATCAAGGCGCCGATGCTCGACGCCGAGGGGCGGGTGATCGGGGTGCTCGGCATCGGCCGCGACATCACCCGGCGCTATCAGAGCGAACTGGCGCTGCGCCAGAGCGAGGAGCGCTTCCGCACCTATATCGAGGCCGCGCCGCTGGCGATCCTGATCACCGACGGCGACGGCAGGCTGGCCGAGGTCAATCCCGCCGCCGCGACGTTGCTGGGCTGGGACGCGGCGGTGTCGCAGGGGCGCTCGATCGCCGCGCTGGTCGCCGAGGGGGACCGCCCCCGGGCGCGGCGCGATTTCATCACCCTGACCACCCGCGGGCGGATCGCCGCCGAATACCGGCTGATCGCCGCCGACGGGCGCGAGCCCTGGGTGTCGCTGGCGGCGGTGCGGATCGCCCCCGACCGCTTCGCCGCCTTCTGCCAGGACATCACCGCGCGCAAGGCGATCGAGGCCGAGTTGGAGCGTCACCGCCAGGGGCTGGAACAGGCGGTGGCGGCCCGCACCGCCGAACTGGAAAGCGCCGAGGCCCGGCTGCGGCTGATCCTTGAATCCACCGCCGACGGGCTGTTCGGGCTCGACCCGGCCGGCGGCATCACCTTCATCAATCCCGGCGGCTGCGCCCTGCTCGGCTACCGGCCCGAACAATTGATCGGCCGCTGCTGCCATGACGTGCTGCTGCACGGGCACGGCGACGACAGCCCCTATGCCAAGGTCGATTGCCCGATCGAGGCGACCCTGAGCGGGGGCGAGGTGCGCCGGGTCGAGGGCGAGGTGTTCCACACCGCCGATGGCCGGGCGTTGCCGGTCAGCTATTCCTCCCATCCGATGGTGCAGGGGGGCAAGATCGTCGGCGCGGTGGTCAGCTTCACCGACATTTCGGTCCGGCAGGCGGCGGAGCGGGCGCGCGAGGCGGCGCTGGCCGAGGCCGAGCGGCTGGCCGGGGTGCGCCGCGCCTTCCTCGCCAACATGAGCCACGAGATCCGCACCCCGCTGGCGGCGATCCTCGGCCTCGCCCAGATCGGCCAGCGTCGCGACGGCGCCGGGGCGGAGATGTGCGGCCGGATCATCGAGGCGGCGCACGGCTTGCAGGACGTGGTCGACGACGTGCTCGATTTTTCCAAGATCGAGTCGGGCAAGATGACGGTCGAACGCATCCCGCTCGACCTGGGCGAGGTGATCGATCGCGCGGTCGAGATGCTGGCGCTGCGGGCCGGCGACAAGGGGGTGCATTTCACCGTGCACGAGGCGGCGGGCCTGCCGGCGCGCTGCCTGGGCGACCCCAACCGGCTGCGGCAGGTGCTGGTCAACCTGCTCAGCAACGCGATCAAGTTCACCCCCGCCGGCGGGGCGGTGACGCTGCGGGCGGCGGTCGAGGGCGACCGGCTGGTGCTGGCGGTCAGCGACAGCGGGATCGGCATCGCCCCCGAGGCGGTCGAGCGGCTGTTCAAGCCGTTCGAGCAGGCCGACGGCTCGACCACCCGCCGCTTCGGCGGCACCGGGCTCGGCCTGTCGATCACCCATGATCTGCTCGGACTGATGGGCGGCGCCATCGCCGTTGCCAGCGTCCCCGGCGGCGGCAGCACCTTCACCGTCACCCTGCCGCTGGCCGGGGCCGAGCCGCCGCCGCCCTGGCCGGCGGGCGAGGTCGCCCTGCTCGGCCTGCCCGAGGACGAACGGGCGCAGATGCGGGCGGCGCTGCCGGCGACGCGGGTGCTGGCCGGGGGCGCGGCGCCGCCGGCCGAGGCGGCGCTGGTGGTGATCGACCGCGCCGCCCTGGCCCAGCCGGCCATCGCCGCCGCCGCCGCCGCCCGGCTGGCGGCGGGGGGCGCGGTGGCGATCCTGGCCGATGCCGGCGCCGCCGGCGCCGAGGACGGCACCGTCCCGGGCTGCGAGGCGGCGGTGCTCTTGGAACGGCCGCTGCGGCCGCGCCGCCTGCGCCGGCTGTTGGCCGAACCGGCCCGCCGCCAGGGGGCCGTCGCCGCGAGCGCCCGTCTGGCCGGATTGCGGGTGCTGGGGGCCGAGGACAACCCGGTCAACCGGCTGGTGCTGGAGGACATGCTGAGCGGGGAAGGGGCGCGGCTGAGCTGCTTCGAGAACGGCCGCCTCGCCCTCGACGCGCTGCGCGCGGCCGGGGCCGGGGCGTTCGATCTGGTGGTGACCGACCTGCACATGCCGGAAATGGATGGCTACGATCTGGCCCGCGCCGTCGCCGCCTTTGCCCCCGCTCTGCCGGTGATCGGGCTGACCGCCGACGCGATGGGCGAGGAAACCCGCCCCGCCGGCGCCGACGCGCTGGTCGAGCGGGTGGTCAAACCGGTGCGGACCGACACCCTGGTGGCGGCGATCCTGCGCCATGTCGCGCCCCCCGCCGCGCCCGTCTTCGACCCGGCCGGTCTGCTGGCCCGCCATGGCGGGCGCCGCGATTTCGTCCGCCGTCTCGCCGCCGCCGTGGTCGCCAGCCATCGCGACACCCCGGCCGTTCTGCGCGCCGCCGCCGCCGAGGGCGCCGGCGACCGTCTCGCCGCCCTGGCCCACAGCCTGAAGGGCACCGCCGGCAATGTCGGCGCCGAGGCGTTGGGCGCCCTGGCGGCCGAGGTCGAACGCGCCGCCCGCGCCGGCCGGCCCGGCCCGGTCGAGCCGCTGGCCGCCGCCGTGGCCGATCTGGTCGCCGGGCTCGATCGGCTCGACTGAGCCCGGCCATCGCGCGGGCGCCGCCCGCGCGATGGCCGGGGCGAGGCCCCGGACCCCCTTTCTTATCGTCGATCGACCGTGACGGGGGCGCCGGG
>JBDLVO010000349.1:0-2746 GCA_039804805.1 Pseudomonadota bacterium | reverse complement strand
CATGACCGCGCCCGGTTCGAGATCCATTGCTACAGCCTGGGCAGCCGCCGCGACGAGATCACCGCCGAATTCGAGGCGCTGGCCGATGGTTTTCATCCGGTCGCCGGGCGCCCCGACGAGGCGATCGCCCGCCAGATCGCCGCCGACGGCATCGACATCCTGGTGGTGCTGGCCGGCCGTTTCGACCAGAACCGCCCCTCGGTCGCCGGCTGGCGGGCGGCGCCGGTGCAGATCAGCCTGTTCGACGTCGCCACCTCCGGTCTGGCCGAGATGGATTATCTGGTGGCCGACCGCCGGCTGCTGCCGCCGGGCGGGACGGAATATTTCGCCGAACGGCCGTTGCGCCTGCCCCGCTTCTACCTCGCCGAGCTGCCGCCGCTGCCGCCGCCCGGCCCGGCGCGCGCGGGTCCGCCGGTGTTCTGCTGTTTCAACAATCCGGCCAAGATCGGCCCCGCCACCCTGGCGCTGTGGGGCCGGCTGCTCGCCGCCCGGCCCGAGGCCCGGCTGGTGCTGAAATACATGGGGCTGTACGCCTCGGCCGAACTGCGCGCCCGCTTCCTCGCCGCCCTCACCGCCGCCGGCGCCGCCCCCGGCCAGATCGAGATGATCGCCGAACATGACGACGAGGCCGGGTTCCTCGCCCGCTACCAGGACGCCGACATCGCCCTCGATCCGTTCCCGTTCTCGGGCTCGACCACCTCGTTCCAGGCGCTGGCGATGGGGGTGCCGGTGATCACCTGGCCCTGGCCACGGATGATCAGCCGCTGGACGGCGGCGATGCTGGCCCCGCTCGGGCTCGACGAATTGATCGCCACCTCGGCCGAGGATTACCTCGCCCGGGCGCTGGCCGCCGCCGACGCGGTCGCGGACTGGCGGCAGCGGCGGGCCGAGATCGGTGCCACCCTGGCCGCCTCGGCGCTGTGCGACGGAAAACGCTGGACCCGCCAGCTTGAACGGCTCTATCGCGCGGTGTGGCGCCGCGCCCTGGGCGCGGAATAGCTCGGAACGGGCGGGGGAACCGGCCCCCGCCCCCGCTCAGGCCCCGACCGACGGCGTGACCGGCAGCCAGAATTCACGATTACGCAGAATCAGGGTGGAAATGGTCTGCGTGCTGCTGCGATTGTCGCAGGACACCATCTGGGCATGGGGTATCCCGTCAACGGTGACGCGGATCGCCACCACCTTCCAGCTTCGTCCGCGCGGATTGCCCGCCTTGACGAACAGATCACCTTCACTGACGCCACAACTTTCCCGACTGATCATTCTACCCCCGCATGGTCCCTTGGCCGGAGCGCCGCCCGCGCGCCTGACCGGCTGACCCGGCCGATCATTACAAGCCACGCCCAAAAAAGAAAGAGAGGATGCCCGGGGAAAACCGTAGTTTTCGACCCGAGGGGGGCGAGGCGGGCATCATCGCGGGCATCGCCCCGGGGCGGGATCGCGCCTTGCGGGTCGGCCGGGGCCAAGACGATGCCACCGGGCCGGCAAGACATGCGCCGGGGCCAAGGCGGGGATATGATCGGCGCCGTCATGATACCGGCCCGGTTTTCCCGGGGTGGTGAATTCATCGACCCCGATCAGGAACCCGCGTTCCGCCCGTCTCGTCTGGACGAAAACGGCCGTCTTCTGGCGCTCGTCTTCAAAAGGGCGGCTCTGGTTAATATCCTATTCCATGCCAGCGACCCGCGGTTTCTTCCCGGACCCCATTTCCCGGCCGCCATCGCGGCGCGGACCGATCTCGGGCTCGTCTCGCTGCCGTGCTGGGCGCTGGCCGCCGAGCGCGCCGCCCCTCTCCGTCCGGACGGAACGACGATCGACCCGCCCCGGCGCGAACGCAGCCGGGCCTGACGGCGACGGGATTTACCCGTTCCGCCCCTCCTCCGACGGAATTTACCGAACCGGGACACTCGCTCTCGACCGATTAAAATTCGCAGCCGCGTGCGGGATTCACCGGATTGTAAAATGGGGCGCGGGCTGCACCGGGGGCGAAAATTCCGTCCCTCCCCCGCCGGGGGCCGCGATGGCCGAAACCGTTATATATCCTGACTTTATATCGTCACATCCGGCCGACCCGAAAAAAAATGGGGATTTGGGCGGGGGAATGCCAGCCTTTGGCACGGTGGTTGCGAAACTAATCATCACGAAGACGGGCTGGGTCCGTCGCAGAGGTTCCACCGAGTAGGGAGTTCCCCCATCATGACCCGCAAAGTCGCCATCTACGGCAAGGGCGGTATCGGCAAGTCGACCACGACGCAAAATACTGCCGCTGCGCTGGCCCACTTTCACAACAAAAAGATCTTCATTCACGGCTGTGACCCCAAGGCCGACTCGACCCGTCTGATCCTCGGCGGCAAGCCGCAGGAGACCCTGATGGACGTGCTGCGCGAGCAGGGCGCCGAGAAGGTGACCTTCGACAAGGTGGTCAAGACCGGCTTCATGGACATCCAGTGCGTCGAATCGGGCGGGCCGGAGCCGGGCGTCGGCTGTGCCGGTCGCGGCGTGATCACCGCGATCGACCTGATGGAATCGCTCGGTGCCTACACCAACGACCTCGACTTCGTCTTCTTCGACGTGCTGGGCGACGTGGTGTGCGGCGGCTTCGCGATGCCGATCCGCGACGGCAAGGCGCAGGAAGTCTACATCGTCGCCTCGGGCGAGATGATGGCGGTCTATGCCGCCAACAACATCTGCAAGGGTCTGGTCAAGTACGCCAAGCAGTCCGGCGTGCGCCTGGGCGGCATCATCT